>JAUMVQ010000006.1 GCA_030530085.1 Desulfovibrionaceae bacterium
CGGCATGCCTGCATGATGCGTATGGCAATTTCGCCGCGGTTACCGACAAGGACTCTATGGTCTTTCAGAGATTGTACGCTCTCCAAGTTCAGCCTCTCGAAATCATATAAAGGGTAAAGCAGGTTGTTACGGGGGATCCCTCTGCGAGAGGGCTGCACGCTTTGCCCGGGCTTCAAGCATGAAAAGAGCTATTCATCCCTGGTGCAGGCGCTGTGTCCTATGGACCTGCAATCAAATTCAGTTGTCTCAGGCAGGAACTGCAGCATTAACTCAAAAGAGGCAGCTGCGCCCCATGCCCGCATGAGCGTACCCGCAAAATCTGTGCAGGGCTTCCTGCTTCAAAAAGGCCGTGCGGCAAAAGTTGCGGCAAAGTCTCTCCACAGGCGTCAATTCCCGTGCGCTCCACGGTATTCCTTACCTATATCCTATTAACAGATATCGGGCAAATGCCCGATGCCAAATACGCTGATTTTCACCCGGAGCCGGAATGCCGCTGCAGAGCGGGCATACAGGCTCTTCAAAAAAAAGGTTACACTTCGGCGCACCTTTTATTATCAACCTTTTTTTGCGCTATGTCCAGGCAATTTCCGGCAGATGCCAGGTGCTGTACCCAGTGCCGGCCCCCTGCAAACCACTTTACTAGACTAAAATATGGAGTAATAATAAAAAGATTACCGTGACGAACAGCATAACAAAAATATGCCTGCTAACATCGCACGTACAAATGCCTCTGCCCAGTTTAAGGATCCCTCTATCATGATTAATGAACAATTGCGCAATGTCGCTATTATAGCCCACGTTGACCATGGCAAGACGACGCTTGTCGATGCCATGTTCAAACAGAGCGGTGTCTTCCGTGCCGACCAGCAGGTCAATGACCGCATCATGGACAGCATGGACTTGGAGCGTGAACGCGGTATCACCATTGCTGCAAAAAACTGCGCCATTACCTGGAAGGGTGTCAAAATCAACATTATTGACACGCCAGGGCACGCCGACTTCGGCGGGGAAGTGGAACGCTCCCTCTCTATGGCCAGCGGCGCCATCCTGCTTGTTGACTCCTCAGAAGGCCCCCTGCCCCAGACACGCTTTGTGCTGCGCAAGGCCCTGGAGGCGAAGCTGCCGGTTGTTATTGTCATTAACAAAATTGACCGCAAGGACGCCCGCATTGAAGAAGTCCTCAATGACGTCTACGACCTCTTCATCGACCTTGGCGCCAACGACGAGCAGCTTGAATTTCCGGTGCTCTATGCCATAGGCCGCGACGGGGTTGCCATGTACAATCCCGATGACGAGCGCAAGGACCTGACGCCCCTCTTCGACACAATTCTTAAAAGCATCCCCGGTCCGGAATACGACCCTGACGAGCCCTTCCAGATGCTGGTAGCCGATCTTGACTACTCGGACTATCTGGGCCGCCTGGCCGTAGGCCGCATTATGCACGGCTCTGTCTACAACAACGAGCAGCTGGCCTGTATCGGTGCAGACAATGTGCCCCGCCCCCTGCGCGCCACCAAGCTGCAGGTCTACCAGGGTGTCACAGTCAAGGAAGTGGACAAGGTTGACCCGGGCGACATAGTTGTTCTGGCAGGTATTGAGGACGTCACCATCGGCGATACCATCTGCACGCGTGAAAAGCCGGCAGCCTTGCCCCGCATTACCGTTGACGAGCCCACAGTCTCCATCCGCATAGGCATCAACACCTCGCCCCTGGCAGGTCATGAAGGCAAGCTCCTGCAGAGCCGCGTCATTCAGAACCGCCTTGAGAAAGAGACCCTGCGCAACGTGGCCATACGCCTGGAACCGTCTGAGGAAAATGACAGCTTTATCGTCAAGGGCCGCGGCGAATTCCAGATGGCCATTCTGGTAGAGACCATGCGCAGGGAAGGCTTTGAGCTTTCCGTGGGACGCCCCGAAGTCATCCTGAAGAAGACCGAGGACGGCAAGGTCCTTGAGCCCATCGAGCATCTCTACGTAGACTGCGACGAATGCTTCATGGGCGTGGTGACCGAGAAAATCAACCAGCGCAAGGGCAAGATGCTCAATCTCAACAATCCTGGCTCCGGCCGTGTCCGTCTTGAATTTTCCGTTCCCTCGCGCGGCCTCATCGGCTACCAGGACGAATTCCTCACCGACACCAAGGGCACAGGCATCATGAATGCCTACCTTGAAGGCTATGAAGAGTGGCGCGGCGATTTCCCGAGCCGCTACACAGGCAGCATCTGCTCCGACAGGGCCGGCAATGCCGTGGCCTATGCCCTGTTCAACCTTGAGCCGCGCGGAACGCTCTTTGTCGAGCCTGGCGATCCTGTCTACGAGGGCATGATTGTCGGCGAGCACAACCGTGACAACGATATTGATGTCAATCCGTGCAAGGCGAAGAAACTGACTAACCTGCGTGCAGCAGGCAAGGATGAAAACGTCATCCTCACCCCGGTACGCAAGATGACCCTTGAACGCGCCCTGCACTTTGTGCGCAGCGACGAGCTTGTCGAGGTTACCCCCAAGTCTATCCGCCTGCGCAAGACGGTTCTCTCCGCACAGAAACGCTATCAGATGGCCGGCATGAAGCTGGGCAAGCGCACAGTGGAGCGCTAATCCCGAACGTTTCGGCCTGACCGGCCTGCAATAAGAAAGGCCCGCGAGTTCTGCTCACGGGCCTTTCTTATTGCCTGCTATACAGCACTACGGCTTGATATAGCAGTATCCCTCATTTTGCAGGCTGACCAGTTCGGGGATGCCGCCAGGAACAGGCCTGCATCCGGACCACAATGTATCCTCGGCAATGCCGAACTTGCGCAGGGCATTGCTGCACAGACGCACGGAAAGGCCCTTTGCAATCAGGCCGGCACATCTCTGCTCAAGCTCGCTGTTTTCCTCGGATTTGACAAAGAAATTGACTGCAGGGCCGTTAGCCAGCAGCACCAGGCTGGCTTCTTTCCCTTCCGGTATGGTCTCCAGGTAGTTCATATAGTTTGTCACATTGTCAAAAGCGATGTTCAGGCACTGCTTTTCCCGCAAATCTACATGAAAGACGACATTCAGGCTCATAAAGTATCCTCCGGTGCAAGACCGTCCTTTCTCTGTTTTGCCGTTGCGCAAGGGAAACACTGTAACGCAGGTGTTTTCCTTGCGTGCATTCCTATGTTAGGCTAGACACGTATACGATGCAAACCTGCCGTATCCCGTTATCAAGCCAGTGCTCCCAAAGTTTCTTTTAAGCTGAAGAGTCCGTCCGCATGCAAAACTACAGCCTTTTATTTACAGGAAAAAGAGCCTTCACTGTTTTTTTACGGCGCTTTTTCTGCCCCAGGCCCTCTGCTGTACGCATCTGCCTTTTTTTCCTGTGTGCACTGCTTTGCGGCTGCGGCCTCCTTATGGACGGCAACAATCAGGAAAAAAAACAGGAAGAGGCCCTGCATAAGGAGATGCTTCCTGAAAATCCCCTGCCGTACACTGCAAGCTTTGTCATAGAGACAGAGGACGGGACAAAGGCATCAGACAGTACAAAAAGCAGGGAACCTGGCAGGGATCAAAAGGGGCCTCATGATTCTTCTGCTAACGGCTCCCCGGCAGAACAAGCTGCGGCAGAGCAGGATGCCTCGCATGAGAAAGATATGGCTTCCGCTGCCGGTAGCACTGCTGCACAGACAGGATCTGGCGGCAATAAGGCAGAGGCCGGCAGGCTTGTGCAGATGATGCATGACCTAAGCCAGCTTGTGCGGCTGAAGGACACCCTGCCTGACGGAGAACTGGGACTTGAGCTCAGGGCAAACAAAGACGTGGAAACAGCTGTCAAGCTCATGGCTTCAGAGGGCTATTATGACGGCACGGCAGACATGCACATCGAGGGAGCAGACACAGGGCATGCCACAGTAGTGATTACCATGCGGCCAGGCAGACGCTACCTTGTCGGAGATATCTCGATTTCATATCTCAACCTCGTCATGCCAGAGCAAATCAGGGGACAGTCAGCAAAGCTTTTCCCTGCAACAGACCTGCCAGGCATCACAAAGGGCAAGGCTGCCACGGCAGAGGCCATGCTTAAGGGCGTGGACACAATACCTGAGACCTTGCAGCACAACGGCTACCCTGACGCAAAAATCAGTGAGGCGTATTACTACCTCGACAGGGAAAAGCATACACTTAACGCCCTCATTGACATAGAACCAGGCGAACCAGCCCTCATCGGGCGCCCGTATTTTACAGGCAACACTACCGTACAAAACGACTACCTGGAAAAGCTGGTCACCTGGGATCCGGGCAGGACGGTCTGGAACGAGGATGAAGTTGACGAGTATGTCTCACGCCTCAGGGCGACAGGCCTCTTCCAAAAAGTGACCGCTTCCAGGACAGCCGGGCGCGACACAAAGACAGCACCTTCGAGCCAGGATCTGAACATACAGCTGGAAGAGGCAAAGCACAGAAGCATCAGCCTGGATGCCGGCTACAGCACTGACACAGGCTTTGGCGTCAATGCTGTCTGGGAACACCGGAATCTCTTCGGCCGCGCCGAAAAACTGAACATCAAGGTCCCCTACTCTGCTACGGAACGCGGCCTCAAGGCAGACTTTACCAAGCCTTTCTTCTACTCAGAAAAAAATATCCTGCATCTGTGGGGCGAGACGCTCTATGAAACAACTGATGCCTACGAACGCCAGGGCGTCAGGCTCAACGCCTCCCTCAAACGCAACTGGAACAGATATTTTTCCACCGAGACAGGTCCCTTTGCCGATGCCGGCTATCTGAAAAACAACAAAAAATCCAGGCAGGACTACAGCGTCTACGGCGTAACGCTGAAAGGGACGCTGGACACAAGAGACAATGAGCTCAACCCCACAAGCGGCACTGTTGCCGAACTGAGCATACAGCCCATGGGCGGCAGGTACGGCAGTGATTTTACAGCCCTGGGCACGGAAATGCTTGTCTCAGGATACTGGGCTCCCTTCACCAACAAGGACGGCACAAAGAGCGACAGCCTCGTCCTGGCAGCCCGCATAGGGCTTGGCGCCATAACAGGAGCATCGCGGGACAAGCTGCCATCCTCCTACCGGTACTATCTTGGCGGCGTCAACACGGTGCGCGGCTACGGCTATCAGCAAATCGGCCCCATGGATGCCAGCGGCGATCCCACTGGCGGCCTGTCCTACCAGAGAATCAATCTGGAAAGCCGCTTCAAGGTAACGGACAGCCTTGGTTTTGTGGCCTTTCTTGACGCAGGCAGGCTCTATACGGAGAACTTCCCCCAGTTTGACACTGACATGGATCTTGGTGCCGGTGCCGGTGTCCGCTACTACACCCCCATAGGACCTCTCCGCCTTGATGTCGGCGTTCCCCTCAAAAACGTCGATCCTCCGGTCCAGATCTATCTCAGCATAGGGCAGGCATTCTGATGAAAGCGGATAATGAGAACAGGGGAAGCGTTGCCATGAATGAAGGTCCGGCTGCCAGGGACGATGGCAAAAAGGAAGCCAAGGCGCCCAAAAAGTATCGCAAGCTCCTGCGCAGATGCCTTATTTTTGTCCTGTGCTCTGTGCTCTGCATCGTGCTTGTCCTGGGGGCAACTCTTGCTTTTGTACAGACTCAGTCCGGACGGCTGTACCTGAAAGACAAGCTTAATGCCCTCCTGGCCCCTGCCGGCATAGTCATTACCGACCTCGCAGGCTCAATTCCCCTTGCCACCAGGATAAGCCTGCAGATGCACGATGCCAAAGGGACGTGGCTTGAGCTGAAAGACTGCGCCCTTGACCTTGACCTGGGCAGCATCGGCACAGTGCTGGGGGTAGCTGTCAGCGCACAGTCAGGGCGTCTCAGCCGCCTGCCGGAAGCAGGTGAAGTCCGGGAAGAAGCAGGCCAGGCAAATGAAGGCCAGCAAGATGCAGACATACAGGAAAGTGTCGCTTCCGTTGCCAGCGCCACGGAGGGCATCCCTTCCTGGGTTCCAGGGATTCAGCTCAAAAACCTGGCTGTCTCTTCCTTTGTCGTAGACAGATCTGTCTTCGACAGCTCCTGGATCAATCGTGAGCAGGAGACATACGCAGCAGATGAAGCCTGCGCCATGAACATCCGGCTCAATGGCAGCGCAGCCGTCCTGCCGGACAAAAAGGCGCAGTGGCATAACCCCGAACTAGCTGCTGGCATAGACATAGCCATTCTGCCAGTTCTGGCAGTGCAGCCAGAGACCCCAGCCGCTTCTGAACCTTCAGAAAATGGTCGGGCAAAAAACGTTCCGACAGAAAATGGTCCGGCAGAAAGTGGGCCGGACGTTTCAGGCAAAAGCTCAGGCAGTGGCAGCAGGGACAAGGACCTTCCTGTTTGCCAGATCCTGCCTGATCTGCGTTTAGACAAGTTCTCCCTCAGGCTCTCGCTGAAAGGATCCCTCAAGGATCCGCAGCTTGATCTTGAAAGCGGCACAGGCATACTGGCCAGTGCCGGTATTGCGCTGCAAAATCCGCATGTTTTTGCCTCAGTGCCAGGGGACTGGATGCCGGCCCTGCTTGCATCGAGATCTGCCCCTCTTACGATAGGAGCATCTGCCCTTTTGCAGGACAAGCCGCTCTCATGCACTGTCAGCATACAGACAGCCTTTGCAGGAAAGGCGCCGCAGTTCACAGTTGTCCCTGAGGCCAAAGGTCCCGGATTCAGCCTCGCAGGCAATATGGCCTTTGCCTTAAAGCCGTCCCTTTTTGAAGCAAAAGACAAGGAACCAGCCCTTTCAGAGACCGCATCAGGAGAAGACGTCCTGCCCCTTCCCCTGTCTGAGATGGAAGGAGCCCTGAATCTTACGGTCTCAGACTTCAGCCTGCTCACCCTGCTTGAGCCCGGTATGAAAGCAGCCGGAAACCTTGTCCTCGATGTGCACGTCGCCCATGACGATGCCCTGCACGAGATAACAGCAACTGCAAAGGCACAGGATCTCGCGTATATGCCGGGCGGAACCAATACAGCAGGAGTCAGGGAACTGACCCTTGCGTCACGCCTGCACAACCTTGATTTTGCTGCGGGCATTGACGTCACCAAAATTCTGGCATCCCTGTCGCTGAAGGCCAGGGACCTGCATGCAGGCAGCCTTGCCCCGGTCAGCCTGGACTTGAGCTCGGACTATTCCTATGAAAAGGGGACGCTCCGTCTGAAAACAGACGGCGGAATCAAAGGGCAGATTGCGCTTGATGCATCGGCAAAAGAAAAAACAGTATCGCTGAACACCATCAAAATCAGGGTCCCGGCCCGCAGCTGCGGCCTTGAGCTGCAAAAAGCGGCTGTCATACGCTTTGCTGACAAGGGTCTTTTGCCGGTCACAGTACCACAGTGCTCTGTAAGACTTGAGCCTTCAGGGCAGATACAGGCAGCCTTCAGCTATGATCCCAAAAAGCTTCAGGGCACGCTGAACATAGCAAACCTGGATACCGGCGTCTGGCAGAAGGTTGTTCCTGCCCTGCCCAAAGCCCTCATAAACGCCAAGGCATCCCTGGCAGGCGATCTGGACAATCCGTCGGGTTCCCTGTCGCTCACCATAAAGGACCTGGCCATTCCCGTACAAAAAGGCCTGGCTGTCTCGTCATCGCTTACAACCAGGATTGCAAGCTCGGCTGAGGGATGCCGCATACAAAATACCGTCAAACTGGACGACAAAACAAGAAAGGCCCTTGGCTTAAGCCTTTTCAGCTGCGAATCTTCCCTGCTAGTCCCGCGTGCAGGAGGAAAGCTTGACTTTTCAGCCCTGCATAAAGCCCCTGTGCAGGCAAATCTGGCCTGCAAGGGAGCCGTTGCCCCCTTATGGAAACTGGCGGCACAGTCCGGCAGGCGCCTTGACGGCGAGCTGTCCCTTCAGGCATCGGCAAAGGGCACGCTGGCAAGTCCGTCCGTACAGGCAGATCTTAAGCTGGCCAGGGGAAGCTTTACCGACATGGAGCTTGGGGCACAGGTACGTGACATTGCCCTTTCAGCCAGGGCCCAGTGCCATGAAAAGCCGGAATCTGCAAAAGTGGATCTTGACCTCAGCCTGACTGACGGACGCAAGGAAAAAGGACTGGTCACGGTCAGGGGTACAATACACCCGTATACAATGACCATTCCGGGCATTACGGCAGCTGTCAGGGATTTTTCCCCCTTAAGGCGCCGCGACATCAAGGCAGCCCTTTCCGGCGATATCAGTGTCAGCGGCAAGCTTGCGTCACCGCGCATCACAGGGCAGCTTGCCGTCACCAGAGGGAACATTCTTATCGAGGAACTTACCCTTCCTGCCAGTTCTGTCACAACGCTCAATCTTGTCGAGGGGCCAAAGGAAAATGTCCTGCGCCTCAGGGCAGAGAAAAAGAAACAAAGTGCAGGCAGGCAGATCAGCCTGCCAGGCAGCATCAGCCTTGGCATTACTGTCAGCAGGCTCTTTGTCGAAGGCTACGGGCTTGATACGGAATGGAAGGCAGACCTTATGGCCTCAGGGCCCCTCGATGCTGTCGGCCTCACGGGCGACGTGCAGGCCGTTCGCGGCAAGCTGAGCCTGCTCAGCCGCACCTTTACCATGGATGAAGGCAGGGTGAGCTTTGCCGGAGGAACAGAGCCATTCCTCAATCTCAAAATGACCACTTCGGCCAACGCCGTAGATGCCTCGGTACTACTGGAGGGATCGCTTGCCAAAATCAGCAAGATTAAGCCCCGCTTTGAGTCCACGCCCTCCATGCCGGAGGACGACATCCTGGCCTATCTTCTTTTTGGCAAGCCGGCCAGCGAGCTCAGCCAGTTTGAGATGCTGCAGCTGGCCCAGAACGTTGCCGTGCTGGCTGCCTTCGGCACAGGATCAGGCACCCGTAGCGCCATCAAAAACGTCACCGGGCTCGATGTTGTGAATATCAGCCAGGACAAAAGCGGCAATGCTTCCTTTGAGCTGGGCAAGTATCTCTTTGACAATGTCTACGCAGGCGTGCAAAAAAACAGCGACTCCGGTTCCGAAACGTCGGCTATTGTGCGCTGGGAGCTGAACAAAAATTCCAACGCTGAAATCACAACAGGCGGCACGAACACCAACGTCGGTGTCAAGTGGAAAATGGACTACTGATGCAGTCCGCCCCTGTTTTTTCTCTCTTTGTACTATCGCACCAGAAGATATCCCTATGCAGAACCTGCTTGAATTTACCCTTCCCGAACTGACGCAGTGGCTTTCTGACCTTGGCCACCCCAAATTCCGTGCCGTACAGCTGTGGCAGTGGATATGGCAGCATATGGCCAGAAGCTTTGATGACATGACATCGCTTTCCAAGGTATTGCGCGCACAGCTGGCAGAACTTGCCGAAATACGCTGGCCTGAGGTGGACCGCGTCCAGACCAGCTCTGATGGCACCACAAAATTCCTGCTGCGCCTGGCAGACGGGGAAAGGGTAGAAACAGTCCTCATTCCGGCCACAAGCAAGGAAGGCAATGTGCGCTGGACCCAGTGCCTCTCAAGCCAGGTAGGCTGCGCCATGGGCTGTACCTTCTGCTCAACAGGCACCATGGGCTTCACCCGCAATATGACCATGGGAGAAATCCTGGGACAGATACTGGTTGCCAGGGACTATCTGCATGATACGCGCCCGCAGTGGCCTGTCCTGCGCAACCTTGTCTTTATGGGCATGGGCGAACCCCTGCTTAATTTTACGAACGTGCACAGGGCCCTGCTCTCCCTCAATGAAAACGGCGGCCTTAATTTCTCGCCCAGGCGCATTACTGTCTCTACCTGCGGCATACGCAAGGGCCTGGCCGAGCTTGGCGAGAGCGGGCTGGCCTTCCTGGCCATTTCCCTCCATGCCCCTACCCAGCAGCTGAGGGAAAAGCTCATGCCGGGTGCAGCAAAATGGCCGCTGCAGGATCTTCTGGATACGCTGAACAGCTACCCTTTGAAAACCAGGGAACGCGTCACCTTTGAGTATCTCATGCTGGGCGGCATCAACGACGGTCCTGAACAGGCAAAGCAGCTTATCAAGGTGGTGCGCACAGTCCGCAAAAGCAAGATTAACCTCATTATTTACAATGAGACACCGGATTCACCCTATCATGAACCAAGCCATGACAGGGTCCTGGCCTTTGAAAAAATTCTCTGGGATGCCGGCATCACTGCTGTCATACGCAAAAGCAAGGGGCGTGACATAGATGCTGCCTGCGGCCAGCTCAAGGTCAGCACCCTGGCCGAAGAGAGCAAGTCTGCAATGAACACTGAAGACTAAGAAGGCTGTCCTTCCTTTCAGTAACAAAAAGGCGGAAGCAAAATCTGCTCCCGCCTTTTTGTTTTACCTGCTCTTGTCAAAAATAGACGGCGGCCGCCAGAACCAGAAGAGGACAAGCAGGGGAATCAGTCCTGCCAGCTCGGCAACTTCGCGCCAGAGGGAAAGATAATGCCCAAGCCCGTACCACAGGCCAAAGGCAGCTGCACCCGTGCCAATAAGGATGCACCACTGGGCAAGATTCATGGGGCGGACCGTTGCCTGGAAAAAGCCCACCGTAAAGATGGCCACCCAGACCTTTGTCGCTGTCAGCGACAGGGCAGCGCCCTGCAGCGGCTCCATGGGAATGAGCACGCAGCAGCATATCAGATTGACAACAAGGCCGCTCACATAGAAGACAAGGAGCAGCTTATGCCTTTGCATGGAAATCATGGCGTAGGCAGCCAGATTGTGCAAAAAGGCGGTTGCTACGCATGGTGTCAGCAGCTGCTGCGCCGTAACGGACAGGCTGTACTGCGCCCCGTACACAAGCGTCAGGAAACGGTCGCTTTCCACATAAATCAGGAAAATAACCGGCAGGGCGGCAGCCCACAATGATCTGGCTGTCTGTCCTGAAAGCTGCCTGAAGGCTGCCTTGTCCTCTTCCCAGGTCTTGGCCAGCAAGGGGAAGATAACCTTGCCCAGCAAGGCCCCTGATACCATGGTGGAGAGGCCCTCAACAGTCTCCCAGGCGACACTGTATCCGCCTACAGCCGCATCGCCGCCATACTGCTTTAAGAAGAAGACATTGAGCTTGTTATACAGCATGGCGCACCCTGCCATGCCGGTAAATATGATGCCAGTTTTCAGCTGCCGCAGCAGATCCCTGAACTGATCCCAGCCAAAGTGAGCCAGGGGATTGCGGCCTATGGCCTTAAGGGCAAAGCCCATCAGGAGCAGGGATTCAATGGGCTTGAAGGCTGCAATGCAGATCGTCGGAGCCTCAAGCAGGACACAGGTTATGCCGTAGCCTATGCCCAGGAGGGCAGCCGGAATGCGCACGCGCATCTCTACATCCTGCCTGCCCCTTGCCTGGCAGAGCGCAAAAAAGGAATCGCTTACGCCGTCCAGCCCGAAACCGCAGGCTATGCACATGACAACCAGCCTGAGAGACCAGTCATACTCCTGCCAGCCCGTAACAAGCCAGGTCACAACCAGCGCAAAAAAGAGCAGGACCAGCTTGAACCACGACACTTCTCCCAGCAGGCTTCTGGCATTTCTGCCATTGCGGGCAAAGGAAGAGAGCAGAAAGTCATTCAGGCCGACATCCGCTGCAGTTTTGACCAGATACCCATACGACAGGGCAAGCATAATCTGGCCAAGCGTTCCCTGATTCTGCCTGGCCAGCAAGATGGTAAAGATGGTCCAGGACAGATCCCTCGTCCACTGGGCTCCCAGAATATATCCCAGCCGCTGAGGAATGCTCTTCAGTTTCATTAATTCAGAAATCCCCTGGCCTTACTTGAGCCTGAAACGCACGACAGCCTTGAAGCCGGGCTTCAGTTCAAGATTGGGATTGGGAACTGACAGTTCCACATTGAAATAGGAGGCTTCAGCCACGCCCATCTGGTTGGATGCCCAGGCAATTTTAATAATATTGGCAGTAAAGCTTTTATTGTTCAGGGAAGGAATTTCCACGGTGGCGGTGTCGCCAACTTTCAGGAAAGACACTTCTGATTCATAGACAGGCACCTGGATAACCATGGGATCCATCTGCCCGATGGAAATCGGCGTTGCCCCGGCACCGAAAATAGCTCCGGGATTCATTATCGGATCCACTGAAAGCACATAGCCGTCAATGGGTGACTTGAGATAGAGATACTCAGGAAGTGTTGTGCCCTCAGAGATCTCTGTTTCAAAGTACCCGCTGAGCTCCTTCATGCGTATGTCAAAATTGTCCTGCGCCTTCTTGATGGACTCCTTGAGGAGCTCAATCCTGTCTTCCAGGGACTTTACCTCAAACTGCTGGCGATCTGAGGCCTGGCTTGAGCCAAGACCGCTGGCAGCCAGCGAACGGGCCTTGTTGTACTGGGCCCTGGCCTGGCTGAGCTGACGGCTCAAATCAAGGATCTGTGCCTCCATGGACTCTGTATTGGCACCCTGGTTTACTTCCCTCTGCAAGGTCCGTCTGGCTTCATCCTGCAGCACATAGCGGAAAATAGGCTGCCCGCTGGTTACGTGTTCGCCAGGCTGGACAAGGACCTTGTCCACAATGCCGTTAAAATGGACATTGGGGAAACGGGTCACTGTCGTGTTCACCTTGCCAGTGAGGATAGTAGTTTCAGCGGCATGAGCCTGCACGCCGCAGAAAAACATGGCAGCGGCAAGCACCATGCAACACAAGATAGAGATTTTTTTCATCAACATTCATCGGCTCATCTTTCCTGCATACCGCAAAAAAATATGCCGCCTCCGTATACCTTGCAAAAAAGCCGGGAACAGAGCTCTCGGCTTTTATTTTATTCTTAAGGCATGCCCGGATACCGTCAGGACATCCGGCACGCAAAACCAGGAAAAAGCTGGCTACATCTGGGGCGTTACGGCCAGATCGCCATTCTCATCCGTATCAGGCAGCTTCATGGGCTTGGCATGTCCGACAGGCCTGTTGTTCTTCGCACTGCTGCCAGCTTTGGCTTTGGCATCCTCAAAAACGGGCTCCTGTCCCTCATCATGGGGCGTCAGGGATCCGCTTCCGGAGGAAACAACGTCGTTGCCGCCGACAAGCTGGTTCATTTCCTTGTCAGGCAGGCCCAGGAAGCGTCTTTCCAGCTGGCCGGATACATACATCCAGTCAAGCTGGGCCAGGCGGTATTTCAGCTCTGTATTGATATATTCAATCTGCGCCTCAACCATTTTGCCCTGGCGGTCGGCGACAACAGGCAGCTGCTCAAGGCCGTTTTCAAAGCCGATTCTGGCCTCGTCATACTGCATCTGCGCAGTCTTGTACCTGTTTGCTGCCAGCTTGAGGTTGGTCATGGCCAGCGACACGCCCTGCTCCGCCTGCAGCCAGGTGTTCTGGTAGTCAAAGCGCTTCTGGGCAAGGGAATGGAAGGCCTGTGCCTTGGTCATACGGGCTGCCTGGACGCCACGGTAGCGGCGTCCCCAGTCAAGCAGGGGGAAGTCAAAGGTAAAATGGACAAACTGGTCGTTAGGACCGCTTGCTGGCTGGGACTGTCCTCGTCCGGGGTTCATATTAACAGCTATGCTCATGTTGGGCACATACTGGGCCCAGGCAAGCATAATGTTGTAATCGGTAAGCTTGATCTGCGTGCGCAGCATCAGGTTGTCTTCGGATTCCAGCCAGCTGTTTTCCCAGCGCAGCTTTTTGCCGTCAAAGCCCTTCAGAAGGTCGTCTGCCCTGCTGGCATCAATATTAAACTTCTGATGGGGATCCACGCCGGCCAGCACCTTGAGCTTGGTGCGCTGCATGGTTTCTTCCATCTCGGCCTTTTCGATGGCCAGCTCGGTTTCACGCTCATGCTGCTGGGCAAAGCTGACTGCCGATCCCTGGTTGCCCTCCACTGACTCAACCTTTCTCCAGTATTCCGTCATTTCCTTGGCAACAGGCAGAAGGGAACGCTGGGCTTCAAGGCTGTACTGCTGGGCCTGAAGATTCAGATAGGCCTGGGCAATCTCGTATATAGCCTTGCTCACTGCCTTTCTGTGCGTGGATATGGCTATACCCGTCATCATGGTCTGTGCCTTGATCTCATAATAGGTGGCAACAGGATTCGGGAAGGGAGCGTAAAAGCCTATTTCATACTGCGGACGGCCATACTCGCCGTCCACATCCTTGGCATCACTGTTATAGTTGGTAATGTTCTGGGATACAGACAGGGAAAGATGCGGTTCCGGCAGGAACTTCCATATGGCTGATGTCTTGTCCAGGCGCTTGATTTCAATATCAACAACGCTGTTGACCAGGGAAGGCGACTGCTGGATGGTCAGATAGACACAGTCCTCAAAGGTAAATTTTTTATCCGCCTGGTAGAGAGACGGCACGGCAGCATCGTATTTTGCCTTGTTCTCAATGGGTATGCCAGGTGCTTCATCCAGCCAGTGCTTGGCCGGCAGTTCGGGCGAGGTCATGCCCGCCTTGTTTGAGGTACAGCCTCCGGCCACAAGCATGATCAGGGCAAGCGCTGCGGGAACAGTGCGCAAGGATGTATGTAAAATCTTCATCAGCCTACCTGAAGAATAAAAACGGCAATAGGAAAACTATTGTTCTGCTTACGCAAGGGCATTGTATTCAATATGCATAACTGCCAGCAGGCATTGCCCGGCGGCATTGCTTACCTGCGCATCATAGCGAAGCACCCTGTCCTGATCCCAGCTGCGTCTGAGGCTCAGGATAAACGGTCCCTCACATGCCTGTCCGAAACGCACAAAGCCAATCAGGCCTGGAACAGCTTCGCAGACTGTGCCTGGAACATCTGCACTTCTTGCCAGATCAACTGCCTGAAGTATGGCCTCCAAAGCACAGTTATGCTGCCGTACAGTGCCTAAAAATCCCTCTCCGGAATCTGTACAGATTTTTTTATTATATGCAGAAATATCGCTAAGAGCAAGGAATGTCTCATCGGCAAGAGATGCCACAAGCATGTGTCCAGGGCAGAGGGCAGCCGCAGACAGGAAGCGCCTTCCGGCACCGGTGCCGGCCTTCTGGTAGAACGCTGCCACGTCAATGCTTTCCCCGTCCTGCATGTCAGGCTCCTGCCACAGCTTATCCACCTGCCGCTGGTATCCGGCAAGGACAACGCTGCTTTCGCCAAGGGATGTGTAGTGATCCGTTGTGCGCCCGTGCCTGTTCATATCACGCAGGCCGGTCTGCACGCGGCACAGGCGGTTCATGCCGCCGTCGTTTTTGATCCAGGGGCGGATATCGGTTGTCTGCTGCAGCTCTCGCACAAGCCCTTTGCGGATCTCGCCTGTTTTCTGTATGCGGATATCGCTCATGCCTATGCAGAAAAGGCCAGGAGAGGCCAGAAGGCTGGCTTCGCACTGGGACTCAAAAACCACTGACAAGGGCATCTTCATCCAGCCTTCGTCATCCGCGGGAAGATCGAGCAGCGAGGGATATGCCTCAGGCGAAACCTGTGTTCCCCACAAAGTGCCCTGGCTGCGTCTTTCAGGCATATTTTTCCTTTCAGGGAAAACCAGGGCAGAGATGCTCGCATTGTCCTGCAGCGGATGCTCCAGCAAATCGGCCTGTGCGTCAGGAAGCCAGTGCACCGTGCCCCTTCTGCCGGAACGAAGCTCCCTCAGGAGCAGGTCTCCGCACTGCAGGGCCGTTGTGCTGTCATCGGGCAGGGGCTGGTGCAGGACAACGTTCAGGATATGGTCCCTGCCTGCGGCAAGCAGTTCGCTGACTGACTCATCATCCCCTTCCGGCCTGGAACTGCCCAGAAGGACAACCAGTGGTGCATTTTCCAGTGACAGGAGCTTCTGAATTTCTCCGGCCTTGTCACAGCCAATGGCCCCCTGCCACAGCACGAGGACAGGAGCGGCACCAGGAGCAGCTTCAGGGAAGGATTTATTCTCAAGAAGCGTTGCCCCCATATGCCCTATTTCTGCCCTTGTGAGGGACAAATGCTCGTCTGTCATGAAAGGAAGGCGCAGGGAGGCCAGGGAGCGGACAAGGCTGGAGCACAGCTTGTCGTCGTCGCCATGGACAACAACTGCGGAAAACGACAGGAACGGCCTGGACGGATCTTGTGCAATCTCGGCATACCGGCCTTCTTCGCTGCCAGGAAGGCAACGGGCAAGAAACGGACGCTGCACCATGCTGCCAAGGACCACCCGCGATGCCGATGCGTCTTCCTGCACGGCATCGCCGCTGAAGACTCTTTCCAGGTCGGCAACTGTGGACACATTGAGCAGATCTTCAAAAGCCACTTCAATTCCAAGCGCCTTTTGCGCCTCATCAATAAGGGAAGGGAAGTAGCTTGAGCGCAGATTCAGGTCAAAACGCAGATTCATGGAACCGTGCAAGTTCTCTGCCGGCATGCCGCAGGCCTTTGCCAGCAGTTCCCTGATTTCAGGGATGCCGACATTTTCCGTCTTGTCCTCTGCTGCCCTGCCAGCCTCTGTATCCTGCAGGGGAGGACGTGTGGCTGCCTCAGGCATGGGCTGCCAGTCCTGTGCTGCCTGCACTATGCACTTATGGTCCAGCAGCCCCTGCGAGTAGAGCCTGGCCAGGGCCAGGCGCATGCTGTCACGCTCCCTGCCGCGCATGCTTGCGGACTGGCAGGAAACATCCGGGCTGATGGCTGATACCAGGCCGCACAAGGTATCCTGCGGCCCGAGTTCCAGAAAATGCCTGATGCCGCGCTGCTCTATAAGCCCCGTGACACAGGGCATCCAGTTCACGGTCTGCTCATCCAGGTCCATAATGGCAGCGCATATGCCTTCCTTGGTCCTTGGATAGTCCGTGCCTGTTACACAGCTGACCAGAGGCCGTTCTGACGGGTACATGTCCAGCATATTCAGGCGGCGCTCGTCCATATCTCTCAGCACCCGCATGCTGGGATGATGGAAGGCCATGGCGATATTGAGAATAACTGCCGGAATACGCTGCTTGCGCAGGTATTTGCGTGCTTCCTGCAGCGTTTCCCTGGGACCTGACACAATAAACTGCTCAGGGGTATTGTAATTGGAGATATAGATGTCAGGCCATTGCTGCTGCAGGTTTTTAATAACATCCAGCCCGGCGTACACGCCCATCATGCCGGTCTCGCGGCGTGATCTGGCTTCCAGCTCGGATACGTGCCTGGATCTGGTCTCAAGGATATACCAGCAGGTTTCAGGCGAGTAGACACCGGCCAGGCAGAGGGCAATAAGTTCGCCCAGCGAATGGCCGCAGATGCAGGAGGGGTTAAGGCCGCGGGCAAGGAAAACGCTCCACTGGGCATATTCTACCAGGAAGAGGTACGGCTGGGCCCACTGTGTCAGCCCTATGGTCTCCACGTCTGGCTCGTCCATCAGCGCAAGAACATCCCAGTTGGTGCAGGCTGCCAGCCTGTCCATGGCAGCCCTGGCCTCAGGAAAATAATCGTAAAGTTCCCGTCCCATGCCGGGCCAGATTGACCCCTGGCCGCAGCACATCACGCACAAGGGCTGTTTTTTATCCTGGGCCTTTTCTAGGAAAATCCCGTTTTCTGCCAGGCCCTTCCGTTCTTCATCGCAGGGCAGGATTGTCAGGGGCAGCTGTTTTTCCCAGCCGTCATTGACAGCACCCATATGCCAGAGTCCGTCCGCCTGTATAAATTCCGTATACCAGACCTGATCCAGCGACACACAGCTGCGTAAAAATGGCTTTTGCGTACCCTCTGCCACCTTGCTCTCCATCGGGGATCCTCCTTATGGTCCATGAAAGATACAGCTCAAGAATTCATACGGACCGGCCCTGCGGCACATCCGTTACTAAAAAAAACAGTATACAAAAAACTGTCAGCACTGCCCAGATACCACAAGTCATCTGATTTCGCTATTTTTCCGCTGTCTGAAAAGCCAGGCGCATACTCTGCTTCGCGGCTGCCATGGGTATTACGGCGAAAAAAACACCCTGGCATAAAATAACACGAAGCCAGTCAAAAGCCTCATGCTTCATGCAGGCCAAAGCAGTCCTGACGAGGAGAGGCATGCGCAAGAGAGCCCTTCTGCCACGCTGCAAGGCCTCATGCGGCCATATTTCGCAGACTTGCCTTGCCCGTTTTTCACGTGTATAGAGGAGGCGTTTATCTTAGGATATTTAGCCTGCACTCACAGTTTCGAGAATGCCATTTTTACCAATGGCTTCTCTTTTCCCAAGGAAACGTGATGAACAATACCCCCACTAATACTCCTTCTGCTGAAACGCAGGAGAAAAAAAGCAGCTGTTCAAAGGTCCGCTCCAAGCTGGCCTTTGACAGGCTTGTCGCACTTGGCGAGAAGATGGGCATGGAAAGCCCTCTGTTCCTGAATGCTGACAGGGCTGCAAAAGCGACCATACATATCAAGGGCAAGGAATATATCAACTTCTCTACCTATGATTATCTGGATATCAATACGCATCCGGAAATCACAAAGGAAGTAACAAAGGCTGCTGAAATCTTCGGCACCTCGGCCGGAGCCAGCCGTCTGGTTGGCGGCGAACGCTCTCCGCACAGGGTGCTGGAAAAAGCCATAGCCGACTTTCTGGGGACCGAAGACTGCATTGTCTATGTCAGCGGTCATGCCACCAACGTTTCCACACTGGGTTTCCTGTTCGGCAAAAGCGATCTTATCCTGTACGATCAGCTGGCACACAACTCCCTTTCCCAGGGAGCACGCCTTGCCGGATCAGCCCGCTTTGCCTATGCCCACAACAACTGTGATGACCTGGAAAGGTTGCTCAAGGCAAAGCGCAGCGAATACAAGCGCTGTGTAATTGTTACCGAAGGCCTGTTCAGCATGGACGGCAACATCCCCGATTTGCCGCGCATCGTGCAGCTCAAGAAGGAATACGACTGCATGCTGATGGTGGATGAAGCACATTCCTTCGGAACTATCGGCGAACACGGCGGCGGTGTACGCGAATATTTCAATCTTCAGCCTACTGACATCGATCTGTGGATGAGCACGCTCTCCAAGACGCTCTGCGGCTGTGGCGGCTATATTGCCGGACAGAAGGAGCTTATCGACCACTTAAAGCACGGCTCCCCGGGCTTTGTGTTCAGCGTGGGCCTGAGCCCCGTCCTGGCAGTGGCCAGTCTCAAGGCCCTGGAAATTCTCCAGCGCGAGCCTGAGCGTGTTAAGAAGCTGCAGCATATTTCGCAGTACTTTCTGTCCTACGCCAAGAGCAAGGGCCTGGATACCGGCGAATCCCAGGGATACGCAATTGTTCCCGTTATCACCGGCGAGTCCATGTTCACGGGCTTCCTGGCCACGCAGCTTTTCAGCCGCGGCATCTATGTCATGCCCATCACCTTCCCCGCTGTCAAAGAAGGCGAAGCCCGCCTGCGCTTCTTCCTGTCTGCCTGCCAGACAGAAGAAAATGTCCGCAAGACCATCGACGCCATCGTCGAGGAAATCCCCAATGCCCAGGCCATTGTGGACAAATACCGCAGCGAACATCCCGACAGCACCAGCTATTAAGGCTGTACAGGAGCTGAGTATTGAGCAAAAAGCACGTCTTTTTGTGCTTGTCCCTTGATGTAGAGGAAGAAGGTCTCTTCCGTTCAAGCTATGCTCTTGACACTGCTCCGGTGAGCAATCTTCAGCATTTAAGAAGGCTGCGCCCCCTTTGCGAACTGGGAGCGCAGCCTACGCTTTTTTGTGCCTACCCCGTTCTGAAAGACGATACGGCCTGGCGTTACATTGAAGAGTTTGCCGGGGAGCATACGCTTGAAATCGGTGCCCATATGCACCACTGGAATACGCCGCCAGGACAGTACAAAACAGGAACAGATCACGTCAGTAGCGTGCCGGCATCCCTGCTGGGTGACGATGTTTTTTCAGCAAAGCTGGAAAGCATCCTTTCACTGTGCCGGGAAAGAACGGGCAGGCGCCCTGTCTCCTTCCGTATGGGACGCTGGGATCTGCATGCAGGGCACTGGCCCCTTCTGGCTAAGGCAGGCCTCACCTGTGATGCCTCTGTACGCCCCCTGCACATGGGAAGCACTCCGCTGCAAGGCCCTGACCACTATACGGCACCGCAGACAACACCCTATACAGTCAGTACCGGGTACGGCCCTGTCTTTGAAGTCCCGCTTACGGTCACGTCGCTGTCCCCGCTCATAAGCCGCAGTCTCCAAAAGCTTGGCAATAAAAAGGCTGCCTCATCACTGCAGCACTGGGGCGCCCTGGCCCTTTTGCCTGTCTACCACCCGCTGTGGGCCATGAAGGCAGTAACCAGTCTTTCCATTGCCAGGGGCAATGACGTCCTGTCCCTCACCTGGCATTCCTCTGAAATGATGCCTGGCGGCAATCCTCATATGCCTGACGACAAGTCCATTGATGCCTTTATGGCAAAATGCCACGCCTATCTGGCCTGGCTAATGGACACCTATGATGTCACCTTTGCCACCATGGACGGGCTAAGACAGATAAAGCAGGCATCATGCCCTGTGCTCAACAAAACAGGCTGCGACTGGACCTGCCCTGCCCCGCAAAACGAGCAAAGCCACCAATAAAAAACGGGTACTGCCTTAATGTCCGCATCTGAAAAAACAGCCATGACCGAACACATATCTGACAAGGACCTGCCCAGGGTTGCCGTCATACTCCTGTGGTATCCCCTTTTTACCCAGCCCTTTATCTTCCGCGATGTCCAGGGGCTGAAGGCACATCTTCCGACAGACGTCTATACGCTCTACGGGCTGAACCTGCGCCTGTGCTCAAAGGAAATGCAGGCCGATGCCCCGTCCGCAAAAAGGCTTGGCGTGCGTGCCCTGCCGGCCATCCTGTTTTCGGCACTGAAATTTTTCCTTAAAAGCCCCGGACGCTTCTGCCGGCTTTTTAAGGACAATGTCTGCCGCAGATGGCCGAATCTTGAGGTCCTTGGTGAAAACCTGTGGGCTTTTCTGTGCGGGCTTCATCTTGCGCCTATGCTGCAGGCAAAAGGCACAGACTATACCTATGCTCCCTGGCCAAGGGGAACGGCCACCTGCGCCAGAACAATTTTTGCGGTGACAGGCATACCCTATATCACCTGCGTGCGTGCCAACAACCTGCGTCCGGCTGACCCCGATCTTGCCGACAAAATGCGCGAGGCTTGCCTTGTCCGCACCAACAACAAGGCAGACGTACAGCGCATTCACGCCATTACCCCCGACACAAGGGTCGATGTTATCTACAACTGCCTGACCCTGCATGTAGACAGCCCTGCCCCAGTCAGGATGGAAAAGCCTGTGCAGCTTCTTGCCTGCGGGCGTTTCGATGTCACCAAGGGGTTTGACATACTGCTGAAGGCCTGTTCCCTGCTGCTGGCACAGAATATCCCCTTCCACCTCACCCTGGTCGGCGGCGGCGGAAAGATGATGGGCCTGGGAGGAATGGATACCTCCATCCATGAGCTTTGTACAAAACTTGGCCTGGACGAGCATGTCTCCTTCCCGGGGCTTGTCTCCCACGACGCCTTTCCAGCCATTCTCAAATCACACGATATCTTCCTGGCTCCCTGCGTCGTGGCCAGCGATGGCCAGTGCGACGGCATTCCCAATACGCTGATAGAGGCCATGAGCTTCGGGCTTCCCGTTGTGGCAAGCGATGTCAATGCCATACCGGAGATTGTCCTGAACGAGCAGACAGGACTGCTTGTCCCCCAGAGAGATCCCGAGGCACTTGCCTCTGCCATCACAAGGCTGATTAATGATGCAGACTTTGCCAGAAGCTGCGGTCAGAACGGAGCCAGGCTCGCAAAAGAACTTTTTTCACCTGAACAAAACGGCGCCCTGCTTGCCAGTCTTTTTGTGCGGGAATTCAGGCGCAGCGGAGATGCATCATGTGCGGAATAGCTGGTATTGCCTCGCTTAATCCATCAGAGCCCCTGCCTGGAAACGTCAGCGATTCAGTTACGGCCATGACTGATGCCATGGCCTACCGTGGTCCCAACGGAAGCGGCATTGAGCTTGCCGCCCGGAGCGTATGCCTGGGACACAGGCGCCTCTCCATCATCGACCTTTCCGGCGGTGCCCAGCCCATGTGGGATGCTTCAGGGTCCCTTTGCGTCACCTTTAACGGCGAAATATACAATTTCCCTGAAATACGCACAGAACTTGAGGCTCAGGGAGCCGTATTCAGGACCAGTTCCGATACTGAAGTCATCCTTGAAAGCTACAAGGTGTGGGGCGCTGACTGCCTTAAGCATCTTGACGGCATGTTTGCCTTTGTCCTCTGGGATGCTGCCAGACAAAGACTTTTCGGCGCCAGGGACCGCTTTGGCAAAAAGCCCTTTTTCTACACCATCCAGAACGGATGCTTCCACTTTGCCTCAGAGCTGTCCTGCCTGAAAAAAATACCGGACCTGCAGTTCACCATGGATGATACGGCCCTGATGCGCTATCTGGCCTATCAGTACGTGCCCTGCCCGCACACCATGTTCAAAGAAGTCGTGCAGCTGCAGCCAGCTCACGGTTTTCTGCTGGAAAACAGCCAGTTTACGACATTCAGGTACTGGGAACTGCCAGTGTGCTCCTCAGAGCCTGTCGATGAAAAGGAAGCCTGCGAGGAACTGGAAAGGCTCATGCGCAGGGCCGTACAAAGCCGCATGATCTCGGATGTTCCCTTAGGCGTGTTTCTTTCAGGCGGCATTGATTCCAGCATAGTCACGGGCCTTATGGCCGACTATTCCGAGACACCGGTCAAATCCTTTTCCATAGGCTTTGAAGAGGCAAGCTTTGATGAAAGCAGCTATGCCCGCATTGTGTCAGAGGCTTTCTCCACCACCCACACTGAACGGGTGCTCAGGGCTGAGGAATGTGCCGATCTTCTGCCTGACATCGTGAGTTCCATGGATGTGCCCATGGCCGATGCCTCAGTTGCCCCGCAATGGCTTCTGGCAAAGACCACCAGGGAGCATGTTACCGTGGCCCTGGGTGGCGACGGTTCCGATGAGCTGTGGTGCGGCTATGAGCACTACATAGGCTTTGACCTGGCAGAACGCTACAACAAGGTCCCGGGCTTCCTGCGCCGCGGCCTGATTGAACCGATCTGCCATCATCTGCCTGCGTCCTCCGGCTATATCAATCCCCGCCTTGCCACCGAGACGTTCCTGCGGGCTGCAGCGCAGCCTGCCTGGCTGCGCATCCAGTCCATGCTCACGGCCTTTTCTCCTGAAATGCAGCATGAGCTCTTAGCAAAGGAAGACAAATCCTTCCTGGAAAAGGAGCGTCTCTATGCCCCGTCGCATGAAGCCTATTACCAGTGGCCTGAGGCCAGTGCACTGGACAGGGCAAGCAATACCTATGTCCGCGGCTTTTTGCTGGACGATATTCTCGTCAAGGTTGACCGTTGCTCCATGCTCAATTCCCTTGAAGTCAGGGCGCCTTTCCTTGATACAAAGGTGGCAGAATTTACAGCCAGGCTGCCCATGTCCTGCAAGCTTAAGGGATTTAAGCGCAAATACCTGCTCAAAAAGGCTTTTGCCGGTCTCCTGCCCCAAAAAATACTTCACCGCAACAAGCGAGGCTTCCAGATACCGGTGGCCCAGTGGCTGCGCGGCAGGCTGCGTCCTCTGATGGAAGACCTGCTCGGTGCCGGCTTCGTTGAAAAACAAGGCTTTTTCAATCCTGCCGTACTGCGCAGGATGATGGACGACCATATTTCAGGACGCAAGGATCTGCGTGTTCCCTTGTGGACACTCATGGTCTTCCAGCTCTGGTGGCGCAAGAACGTGCAATAGGACAATACATATGCCGTGCCCATTTCCGTGGGCACGGCTTTGTTCTTTTCTGCTGCGTCAGCCGGCATAGTTTGCGATCTTGTGAAATTTGAAAAAAAGGCATTTCTGATGTAGCTGTTTGCATGATGCGGTTGCTTTGCATCAGTTACAATTACCTGAATCGGGCCAGACTTGTTGGCGGCTGGTACCCTGGCAGATCTGTCAGGACGCCGTGAACATCCTGCTTCAAGGCATAGTGCTATTCAGAGGATACTATGAACACAATAGCCATCATCCCTGCACGGTATTCTTCCACCCGCCTTCCGGGCAAGCCTCTGCTTGATATCTGCGGCAAGCCCATGATCCAGCGGGTATATGAGGCTGTCCGGAAAGCTGCCATGGTGGACACTGTCATCGTAGCTACGGATGATGAACGCATTGTCCAGGCTGTACAGGCTTTCAGGGGCAATGTCCTCCTGACCTCGCCGCAGTGCGCCTCAGGCACGGACCGCCTGGTGGAAGTGGCCCGCAAGGAAAAGGCAGACATCTATATAAACGTCCAGGGAGACGAGCCGCTGGTGCGCCCCTCCGATGTGGACAATCTCATACAGGCCCTGCTTGACAATCCCCAGGTGGCTGCGGCCACGCCCTGCTATCCTGTGACCTTCAGCCAGGCTGCTGATCCCAACCTGGTCAAGATTGTGCGCAATGACAACGGTACGGCACTGTATTTCAGCAGGGCCCGTATTCCCTATGACCGCGACGGTGAAGGAACGGGCTTGTACTGGGGGCATGCAGGCATGTATGCCTACCGCAAGCAGGCCCTGGATATCTTTGCGACATACAGCCCTGGAATGCTTGAACGCACTGAAAAACTTGAGCAGCTTCGCCTGCTTGAGCATGACTGCTCCATACAGACAGTGGAAATTGAGCCAAGCGCCCCGGGTGTTGACACGCCTGAGGATCTGGAACGCGTGCGGGCTATTGTTGCGGGCAAGGCTATGCCTGCCACTGATACCAAGGCATCCAATGTCCCTGATCTGTCCAAAATCCGCCTGATCATCACTGACGTAGACGGCGTTCTTACCGATGGCGGCCTGTACTATGGCCCGGATGGTGAATGCCTCAAACGCTTCAACGCCCTGGATGGCCTGGGCATGATGCTGTTAAAGAAAACAGCTATTAAAGTCGCAGTTCTTTCAGGCAGGGACTGTCCTGCCCTGCGCCGCCGCCTGCAGGATCTCGGCATTGACATGTACCGCCTTGGCAAGGTGGAGAAACGCGCAGGCTGTGAAAGCCTTTTGCAGGAAGCCGGTGTCCGACCGGATGAGGCCGTTTTTATCGGAGACGATCTGCCTGATCTGGACGGTTTTGCCTGCTGCGGCCTCGGAGTGACCGTGGCCAATGCCCATGACAAGGTTAAGGCTGCAGCAGACATTGTCCTCAAAACACAGGGCGGACAGGGCGCTTTCCGCGAACTGACAGACATGCTGCTGGCACAGTATCAGGAATAGTTATGGCAGAAGAAAAATTTACCGCCACGGCAGCTGCCGTCCTTCATGAGGAAGCTGATGCACTGTGCCTGCTCGCTGACAGCCTTGATTCGTCGTTTGACGAGGCTGTGGACTGCCTGCTCAATATCAGCGGGCGTATCGCAGTCACAGGCATGGGAAAAAGCGGCCATGTAGCCCGCAAGGTGGCAGCCACGTTGTCCTCCACCGGAAGCCCAGCCTTTTTCATCCATCCGGCTGAGGCCAGCCATGGCGATCTGGGCATGATCAGCAATGGGGATGCCGTCATCGCTTTTTCCAATTCCGGCGAAACGCAGGAACTGTCAGACATCATTCTCTACACGGCACGCCACCGCATGCCCCTTATCGCAGTCACCAAGCGTCAGGACAGCCTGCTGGGCAGAAATGCCGATTATGTACTGCTGTTGCCAGATGTAAAGGAAGCCTGCCCCATTGGCTGTGCGCCCACAACTTCCACCACCATGCAGCTTGCACTGGGTGATGCTATCGCCCTGACGTTGCTGAAGACACGCGGCTTTACGCCTGAAGATTTCAGGGAATTTCATCCGGGTGGCAAACTGGGCAAAAAATTGCAGCAGGTCCGCGATATCATGCACGTCGGTGACGCTATGCCCCTGGCATCCGTCAGCAGTTCCATGGGTGATATCATCTGTCTTATCAGCGGCAAGGGATTTGGTGCTGCCGGCATAGTAGATGAACATAACAATCTTGTCGGCTTTATCTCAGACGGAGATCTGCGGCGTCATATGAGCAGCAACCTGCTGGAAAAATCTCCTGAGGAGATTATGTCCAAAAATCCTTTCTCGCTTTCTCCGGACTGCCTGGCCGCAAAGGCCCTTGCCCTGCTCAACGAACGCAAAATAAGCAGCTCGTTTGTTCTTAACAATGGCAAGATTGTTGGGTTCATCCACTTACACGACTTAATCTGATCCCCCTCTTAACCTATACCTGAATACTCTAAAATTTGGCGTGCAAAGCCCGCCAGGTTATTTTCCTGCTGTTGCAAAACCAGAGTCAGTCCTATCCTCAGACCTGCAGGCTGTCTGAAACCACCATGTAAGGACAGCCTGAGAAAACCGGCCTTTAACTATTGTACAGCCGCTTTGTTTGTCAGGTTCGCCAACGTCCGTTCCTGCAAACAGACACATTGCCATGACAATGCTGATGTAAAACAGATGAGCTGTCTGTTCCAATACAGGAGAAATCGTATGTCCGACACCCTTATATCATGCAAAAGTATAGCCTGCGGACTTCTTTTGGCCGGACTTGCTCTGACTTCTGCCGCTGTGCCGGCATATGCTGAAGACTGGGATAATAACTCTAAGGTCGGTAGCGAAAGTGAAGTTCTGGTTGGAGGAACAAAGGATAATCGCCATGAAGTGATATTAAATAATAAAAAATATAACACTATAATTTTTGGACATGCTAAAAACACAAATCCAGAATATATACACGAAGAATGCAGTGATTATTATTATCCGACTTCTGCCCAATACAATGTAGGTGTGTTGCCTGCAGGCTGCTCAGGAACAGTAATTATCGGTGGCAAGGTAGCATCGCTCCAGGGTTCTGCAAACAATAATACCATAATAATGCAAAGCGGAAGTACCCTGACTGCAGACAAAGATGGTCAAAGATATGGCGGATATCTGATGCAACCGACATTTAATGGCGGCTGTATGTATGGCGGATATGGAACAAAATATGCTTCTAATTCAGCTGATTGGCTAGAAGTAAAAAACAATACTGTCATTTTTAAGGAAGGATCGTCATTAAAGCCTGAACACTACAGTCATTTCGCCATACACGGCGGATTTAGCATTTCCAAATGTGCACTTGCTTCTTACAACAAAGTTCTCTTTGAAAAAGGAGTAAATATTCCTGAAGAGTACGCCGAGCTTGATGTTGTAGGAGGTATGGCAATAAGCACCTATGAAAGCGCCAAAGCTTCTGGGAATTATATAGGATTAAACGGCGGCAGATTTCATTGGTTA
>JAUMVQ010000174.1 GCA_030530085.1 Desulfovibrionaceae bacterium
CATGCCAAAGAAGCGGCTTCCAGTCCGGCACCGGCTCACAATAATGCCATACATCACCGCGTTGACCAGCTGACAGGCAAAATATGGCAGCAGTCCTCAGCGGATGCCAAACTGGGCTTTTTGCTTGGCATAGAAACATCTATAGCTGCAAACTACATGAGCAAGCATCCTGCTTCCGGCAAAGAGCTTGACATGACCAAGCTCTCTCCCTTTGAGAAAGCCTGGTATACAACATTTAAAAATACAGCCCCTGTGAACATCATGCACAAGATTGATGCCTGGTTCGCAGCCCATCCTGACAAACTGGACAAGCATGTCATGACAGTGCTGTGGCATGAAATCATGCACCAGCCTGTCTCTGCGCAGAAAAAATCAGCAAAAGGCAAATAGCCTGAGGGGTACACCATGAGAAAGATTGTTCTTTTCGGCGTTTTGATTCTGGCCCTTGCCGGCGGCAGCGGCTGCTCAGGCATGAGCAATACCCAGAAAGGCGTTGCTACAGGCGCAGTACTTGGCGCCGCAGCAGGCACGGGCATTGCCCTTCTTGCCAACGGCTATGCAGGCTGGGGTGCTTTGGCCGGCGCCGGTGTCGGCGCCATTGCCGGCGGTGTCATAGGCAGCCAACAGTAAGGAAAATCGTATGACCAAAGCGATACTTTTGCCGGTACTTATAGTATGCCTGCTTTCCGGCTTTGGCTGCGGCAACAGCAATACGACCAAGGGCATGGCTGCCGGTGCTGCCATCGGTGCCATCGGCGGTGCGGGCGCTGCCCGTCTTGGCAGGAGTGATCCCGTTGCCGGTGCTGCAGTCGGTGGCGCAATCGGTGCCGCTGCAGGCGGACTTATCGGCAACCAGATGGACAAAGAGGAAGCAGAGCGGGAGCGTGATCGGGACTACGACTACGACCGCAGACGTAGCCGCTATGACAGGGACGATGACTACGACCGCAGACGCAGCCGCTATGACAGGGACGATGACTACTATGATGACGATGACTACAGACATCACCGCTCTTCAAGGCATCACCGTTCTGACTATTAACTCTTAGTTCTTGCCTTTTTTCCAGTATCCGCTTATTTTCCGGACAGGGTTTTTTCTTTAAAAGCCCTGTCTTTTCTTTTCCCTTTGTTCGTGCTCACAGGATGCCAGATACAAAAGTTTCCGGCATGATGCCTGCTTTGTAAGGCAAGCGTAGAAAAAGACGTCCCCTCACCAAAACCTGAAAAGGACATAAGACATACTTTTCCCTAACGGCATAGTACAAGCTGTTTTTGCGGACATGCCGCAGACGACAGAATAAAAGGTACAGGAAAAAGAGATATAAAGCAGATACTCTCAGCCTGGATATGCCAGGTTGTCAAAAATACTGGCTTTATAAAAGAAATTCCTGAACTTAAGAATTTGCAGGAGGTAGGCACTATGCTGGAGGAAAATTTAGCTCAGTGGAAAAAACAGTATACTGACCAAGCCAGACAGGAAGCCATCGCTGAGGGCATAGGCCTGGCTTTACGGGATTTGCTGGAATACCGCTTCGGATCCATTCCTGATTCAGTGACTTCTTATATAGATACTTCTTCTGATTCAGATGCCCTCAGAAAATTTGCCCTGTTTGCCGCCCAGGCCGAGTCGCTGCAGGCTGTTATTGACCGGATTAACAAAAATCATACACTGTCCTGACCACACTCAGGCCAGCAGTCTGAAATACATATACCTGACCTGAAAGTGCCAGACTTTTAAGGTCAGGTATTATGCTTGCCTAGTACCAGCCGTCTGACCATACTTTCGCACTTCTTTTGCTCCGCATCAGCCACAAGCTGAGCGGGCACATTCCCGGTAAAGAAGGATTATCCCTTCAGATACTTTTTCAGGAGAATTTCCATGTCTCTCTCTTTGCAGATAGAAAAAGACTATATCACGGCCTATAAGGCCAAGGACACTCTCAGAGTTTCCGTCCTGCGCATGCTCAAGACCTCCCTCAAGCGCCGCCTTGTGGACACAAGCCGTCCTGACGCCCAGCTTGATGATGAGGAAACCATGGACATCATCATCAAGGAAGCAAAGCAGCGTCGTGACTCCATTGCCGAATACAACAAGGCTGGACGCCCTGATCTGGCAGAAAAGGAACAGGCCGAGCTTGCAATCCTTGAAGACTACCTGCCCAAGGCCCTCACGGACGAGGAGCTGGCGCAGGCCATTGAGGAAATGGTAGCCAAGGTAGGTGCCAGCCAGCCTTCTGACATGGGCAAGGTCATGGGACCGCTTATGAAAGCCCTCAAAGGCAGGGTGGACGGAGGCAGGCTCTCTTCCGCTGTCAAGGCCCGCCTGGCACAGTAGGGAGTCGGTCCGTGATTCATAAACGCACGTTACAGGCACTGGAATACGATCGCATCCAAAAGGCACTGGCCGGCTTCTGTCTCTCTGACTGTGGCAAGGAAAGGGCCCTGTCCCTTGTCCCCCTCAATGATGCGGGGCTGGTGCAGGAGGCGCAAAAACTCTATGAGGAAAGCGCCGTCTTTGCAGCCAGCCATGCCCAGGGCGAAGTGCCGTCCTTGGCTTTCCCCGATGTCACGCCCTATGTGCTGGCTCTCCGGTCAAAAGGGGCCCAGGCGGCAGGCTGCGATCTGGATGCACTGGTAGCCCTGCGCTCTGTTCTGAACAATGCCGTACAATGGGCCGATGCCATCTGCCAGGAAGAAGCCGAGAAGAGCTGGCCCAGGCTGTATGCCATGGCCTCCAATCCGCCCATGCCCAAAAACCTGGCCCAGGCACTGAACCGCTGCCTTAATGAAGACGGACTCATACGCGACGACGCCTCCCCCGAGCTTTTCCAGCTGCGCATCGAGATACGCGGCATCCATCAGACAGCCTTGCGCAAGACAAGGTCTTTTGCCGAAAAATACAACATCCTGCCCTATTTGCAGGATGAATTCATGACGCTCTCCTCCGACCGCTATGTCCTGCCCTTCAAGGCCACCTACAAAAACAAGATGCAGGGCATACTGCATGACTGGTCGCAGACAGGAGAAACCTGCTACTTTGAGCCGCTTTTCCTGGTGGAGCTCAACAACCGCATCCAGGAGCTGCGCAGGGAAGAGCATGAGGAAGAGCACAAGATACTGCTCTATCTTTCAGGCCTTGCTGAAGGCCAGAGCGACGGCGTGCTTGCAGCCATCTCCCTGCTCACTGAGCTGGATCTTCTGCAGGCCAAGAGGGCGCTGACAGAGAGGCTGAACGGCCGCATGGTGCCAGTCTGCGGCCTTGAGGAGGGCATTGCCCTCAACGAAGCCCGCCACCCTCTTCTGTTGCTGGCTGAAAAAGCCCCTGCAAGGCACACCAGCCGCAATCCTTCCGGAAGTTCGTCCTCCCAGGCGCAGAAAAGCCGCAAAACAGAACATTCAGGCGTGCATCCCCTGGACATTCTCTTCCGTCCTGAGGACAGGGCCGTCATCGTGACTGGCGGCAATGCCGGCGGCAAGACCGTGTGCCTCAAGACACTGGGACTTTGCGTGGCCATGACCCTGGCAGGACTGCCTGTTCCTGTGGCAAAGGGCTCGCACCTGCCCTTCATCACCCGCATGGACGCCTTTATCGGCGATGAGCAAAGCCTTGAGGACAACGTTTCCACCTTTACGGCCCAGATAGACCATCTGTCCAAGGCATGGAAGCATCTTAACGAGTCGGCACTTATACTGCTTGACGAATTTGGCTCAGGCACAGATCCGGCCCAGGGCGCTGCCCTGGCCCAGGCAGTGCTGGACGAGCTGCTCAGCAAGCGCACCTTTGTCCTGACTGCCACCCATTTTCCGGCCCTCAAGGGCTATGCCATGGCAAAGCAGGGTGCAAGGGCAGCCTCCATGCTCTTTGATCCTGAGACAAGCAGGCCGCTCTATGTGCTGGCCTATGACCAGGTTGGCTCAAGCCAGGCCCTGGATGTGGCAAGGGAGCACGGGCTGCCTGAATGCGTGCTCAAAAGGGCCGAGCACTATCTTTTGCAGGACGGCGAGGACACGACTGCCATTCTGCACAAACTAAACGAGCTGGCCCTCGTCCGCGAAAAGGAAATAGCAGCCCTCAAGGACGAGCAGAACAAGGCCCGCAACGCCCAGATGCACTGCAAGGAGCGTCTCGACCGGGAAAGAGCCAGGCTCCATGACGAGGTGCGGGGCCAGGCCCAGGAACTGCTCAGGGCCGTACAGCAGGAAAAAGTCACCCACAAGCAGGCATTGCGCCAGATGGCAGCCTTGCGTGCCTCTCTTGCAAAGGAGGCACAGGAAACGCCCCAGGCACCAAGCGAGATGCCTGAAATCAAGGCAGGCGATACGGTCACCCACACTGTCTTCAAGAAAAAAGGCGTGGTCACGGAATACGACGCAAAGCGCAAGCGCGTCCATCTGGACATGGGCGGCGTCAGCCTGTGGGCTTCGCTGGACGTAATCCAGGTTCCTGTCAGGCAGGGACAGCCATCTCAGGAAACCAAGGGCAAGACCTTCGGGCATATTGCTTCTGAGGCGAAGGCATCCCAGACAGCACAGGCACAGGCTGCCAGGGCAGCAGAGCCTGCCTGGGAAGTGGATATCAGGGGCCTGCGTGCCGAAGAGGCCATCAACTGCCTGCAGGCCTTTCTG
>JAUMVQ010000175.1 GCA_030530085.1 Desulfovibrionaceae bacterium
ATATCCGCCGCAAACTCCGGCGTCCCCATGAAGACTACGCTTGTTTTTCCTTTCTCTTGAGCCACTTTTTCACCCTGGTATCGTAGAGGGCACGGCGCAGACGGCCTATCTTGTCAATGAACAGTGTCCCCTTCAAATGATCTGTCTCATGCTGCACGATGATGGCCTCATAGCCGTCAATATCCCGTTCAAAGACCTTGCCGTCCAGATCCATGGCCTTGAGGTGTATGCTGGAAGAACGTTGCACGTCAGCCCTGTATTCCAGCGGGACAGAGAGGCAGCCCTCGCCCTTGCTGACAATGCTCTCGCCTGTCAGGGTGACTTCGGGATTGATCAGCACATGCGGCTTTTTCTCTTCATCCTTTCCTGATGGATCATAGACGACGATATTAAGGTGAACACCTACCTGGGGCGCAGCCAGTCCGACGCCTGGTGCCTCGTACATGGTAAAAAACATGTCATCGACAAGGGTACGGATGTCGTCGGTAATCTCGCCCACGGGCTGGGAAACTTCTCCCAGGCTGGGGTCAGGATACAAAACTATTTCTCGTCTGTTTGCCATTTCTACTCCGTACTATCTGCAGCAAACCTCAGGGCCGGTCCAGGGAAGACTGAAGGCCATGCAGGCACAGCGCAAAGAGCAAAAAATTTTTCAAGCCGGAAAGGACATATGCGTCCCTCCCGGCTTTCATATCTGTATTACACTAAAATGACTACTGTTCCTTTGCCTGTTCAGGTGCCTTTGCCGGCTTTTCTGCCGGCTCGCGCAGCTTAAGGCCAAGCTCGCGCAGCTGGGCGCCGGATACCCTGTTGGGTGCCTGGGTCATCAGGCAGGTCGCCTTCTGGGTCTTGGGGAAGGCAATAACGTCGCGGATGCTCTGGCATCCGGCCAGCAGCATTACCAGACGGTCCAGGCCAAAGGCGAGGCCGCCATGCGGGGGGGCGCCGAATTCCAGGGCATGGAAGAGGAAGCCGAACTGTTCCTCGGCCCGCTCTGGCGTAAAGCCTAAGGCCTCAAACATCTTCATCTGCGTGTGGGCAGAGTGGATACGGATGGAGCCGCCGCCTACTTCGTTGCCGTTGAGCACCATGTCATAGGCCCTGGCCTTGGCATGGGCAGGATCAGTGGTCATGAGCTCAAGATGCCCGGGCATGGGAGAGGTGAAGGGATGGTGGCAGGCCACATACCTGTGCTCTTCCTTGTCGTATTCAAAGAGCGGAAATTCCACAACCCAGAGGAAGTTGAACTTGTCGTGGTCAATAAGGCCCAGCTTTTCGGCAATATGCACGCGCAGGTTGCCAAGGGCGGCGTTGACCATGTCAGGCTCGCCAGCCTGGAAGAAAAGAATGTCCCCGACCTTGGCATCAAGCCTTTCCTTAATGGCCTTCCTTTCCTCGTCAGAGAGGAATTTGGCAATGGGAGACTGCCACTCGGTCTCGGACTTGATTTTAATCCAGGCAAGGCCCTGGGCGCCATAGATGCGCACAAATTCCGTAAAGGCGTCGATTTCCTTGCGGGTCAGGCTCTCGCCGCCATCGACCTTGATGGCCTTGACCATGGCAGCAGAGGCAAAGAGCTTGAAGCCTGAGCCGCGCACGGCGTCAGTCAGCTCCACAAGCTTCATGCCAAAGCGTGTATCCGGCTTGTCAACGCCGTAGTCGCGCATGGCCTCGTCCCACGTCATGCGGGGGAACGGGGTGGGAAGATCCCTGCCCATAACGTCGTGGAAAAGCTTTACCATGAGTTTTTCCGCCACATTCATGACGTCTTCCTCATTGACAAAGCTCAGCTCCATATCGATCTGCGTAAATTCGGGCTGCCTGTCGGCACGCAGGTCCTCGTCACGGAAGCAGCGCACAATCTGGAAGTATTTCTCAAAGCCGGAAACCATCAGCAGCTGCTTGAAAAGCTGGGGCGACTGGGGAAGAGCATAAAAGCTTCCCTGGTTTAAGCGGCTGGGCACCAGGAAGTCGCGGGCGCCTTCAGGGGTAGACTTGGTGAGGAAGGGAGTCTCCACCTCGTAAAAGCCCTGCTCGTCCAGGGAGCGGCGCACTGCCTGCATGATTTTGTGCCTGAGCACAAAGTTTTTCTGCATGCAGGGACGGCGCAGATCAAGGTAGCGGTACTGCAGGCGCAGGTTTTCGCCGGCCTCGCAGCGGTCCTCGATGACAAAGGGCGGCGTCTTGGAGGTGTTCAGGAGCTTCCACTCATGGACAACCACCTCAATCTCGCCTGTCTTGAGGTTGGGATTGGTCATGCCCTCGGGACGCAGGCGGACGCGGCCCTTGATGGCAATGACATATTCCAGGCGCAGGATGACAGCGCTTTTGTGGGCTTCAGGCGCGATATCGGGAGAAAAGACAACCTGGGTCAGGCCCATGCGGTCACGCAGGTCAACAAAGATAAGTCCCCCGTGGTCGCGGCGGAACTGAACCCAGCCCATGAGGCACACGTCCTTGCCCACATCACTGGCTGTCAGTTCGCAGCAGCTGGAGGTACGTTTCCAGTCGCCCAGGTCAGTTATGTATCTGGCATGCTCCTGCTGGAGATCCTGTATCGTTTCAGTCATAAATCCTAGTCCTTTATAGTAAGCACAGTGACCAGCTTGTCCTGGGCCACTTCCTGCTGCGTCCCGGCATCCATGTCCTTGACTGCAGCAGTCTGGCGGGCCATTTCGTCACTGCCAAGTATAATCGTATATCGTGCTCCGGACTTGCCGGCCTGCCTCATGGAGGACTTCATGCCCTGCACGGCGTAGCCCATCTCTCCGGAAAGGCCGTTGCGCCGCAAATCCGCTGCTATGGCAAAGCCGGAGGGAATGCATTCCTTGTCCAGGCAGATGAGATAAAAGTCCTTGCGGGGAAGATCCCTTTTGCTCATGAGCAGTGCCAGCCTTTCCATGCCGCAGGCAAAGCCTATGCCTGGCAGGTTGGGGCCGCCAAGGTTCTTGATAAGCCCGTCATAGCGGCCGCCGCCGGCAACAGCCGTCTGTGCGCCTATGGCATCGCTGCGTACCTCAAAGGTGGTACGGCAGTAGTAGTCAAGGCCGCGCACAAGGCAGTTGTCCTGCACGTACTCTATATTGCTGTCATGAAGCAGTGCCGTGACAGTCTCATAGTGGGACCTGCAGTCAGGGCACATAAAGTCTGCTATGACAGGTGCCGTCTGCAATGCCTCAGAGTCATGGTCGCGCTTGCAGTCAAGCACGCGCAAAGGATTGGTGTGCAGGCGGCGCTGGCAGTCCTCGCAGAGATCTGCCTCATATTTTTGCAGATGCTCAATGAGGGCCATGCGGAACTTGGGCCTGCACTCGGGGCAGCCGAGGCTGTTCAGATGCAGGCTCAGGCCTGAAAGACCCAGGGCCTTCAGATAGTCAGTCACCAGCAGAATGAGCTCGGCATCGGCTGTGGGCTCGGGCGTGCCCACAATTTCGCAGTCTATCTGATGGAACTGGCGCATGCGTCCTTTCTGGGGACGCTCGCAGCGGAACATGGGGCCATAGGTGAAGAGCTTGGAAACACTTTCCCTGGCATGAAGGCTTGCATTGATATAGGCACGCATAACGCCTGCCGTGGCCTCGGGGCGCAGGGACTGCAGCTTTCCGTGGGCATCTGGAAAGGTATACATTTCCTTCTGCACCACGTCGGTTTCAGTGCCGATGCCGCGGGCAAAGAGTTCTGTATACTCCATGACCGGAACACGGACTTCCCTGAATCCATACCGTGTGAACATGCTCCTGCATGTGCTTTCCATAAGCTCAAATACTGCGGCATCACCATCAAAAAGATCCGCAAAGCCATTAATACGGCTGATACTCATATCAGATACAACCCTTCAGATATAATCCTTCAGTTCAGATACTGTCCTTGCAGACAGTCTTGACGCCTGCCTGCACTCCCGCCGGCAAATGCCTTCTCAAAAAAGACAAAGGCTAGCTTTCAAAATTCATCTTGCCCTGCCTGCAGCATGGCTTTACAGGATAGTCGCCGTCAAAGCAGGCAGTGCAGTAGTGGTCAGAATGCATGACTGAGCGGAGCAGCCCTTCCTTGCTTAGGTAGTGCAGGGAATCGACGTCCAGAATCCTGGCTATCTCGTCCAGGGAATGGTTGGCTGCCAGCAGTTCCTTGGGAGAGGCAAAGTCAATGCCGTAGTAGCAGGGGAAGCGCACCGGAGGACAGGAAATACGGATATGCACTTCCTTGCAGCCAAGCTCGCGCAGCTTCCTGACGCGCGTGCTCATGGTGGTGCCGCGCACGATGGAGTCGTCCACGATGCAGATGCGCTTGCCTTCAATCATGGCACGGACAGGATTGATCTTGATGCGCACGCCAAAGCTGCGCATGCTCTGGCTGGGCTGGATAAAGGTGCGGCCCACGTAGTGGTTGCGGATCATGGCATGCTCATACGGCAGGTTGGCACACTGGGAAAAGCCCACGGCAGAATAGACGCCCGAATCAGGGAAAGGCATGATGAAGTCAACGTCAGGCGTTGACTCGCAGGCAAGCATCCAGCCCATCTGCTTGCGGCAGGCATAGACCTGCTCTCCAAAAATATAGGAATCGGGCCTGGCAAAATACACCAGCTCAAAAATGCACTGCCT
>JAUMVQ010000176.1 GCA_030530085.1 Desulfovibrionaceae bacterium
TGATGCATTAAAATAGAAGTGCCCCTAGGGAGGAACTCAGATTCCCTAGGGGCATTGTCGTAGAATAATTTAAAACTGCGGCGAATTGCCTTTCCGAGCCAGGCCCTGCATGAATTTCAACCACTGCAGGGCTTTTTTCAGCTCTTCAAAGCTTCACCTTGGTTTAAAATAAGTTTTTGGAAAATCTTTGTAAAGAGCAAATGTAAAAAAAGTAAAAAAGAGCGCCGCAGGCCTGCCTCTGCCAGTTTCCTGTTTCCCCTAATTGCGCATATAGCGGGCGTTTCTGTAGGTGCCAGTGCGCTTAAAAAGGATAGGCAGATCCGCCGCAAGGAGGATCTGCCTATGTTACATCCCCTGAGGGATTTGTTGATTGGTATTCTTGCCAGTCTACTTGGTTCTATTATCATGCGTTTTTATGATGCATTAAAATAGAAGTGCCCCTAGGGAGGAAGTGAGATTCCCTAGGGCACTGCCGTAATAAAATAAAAAACTGCGGCGAACTGCCTTTCCGAGCCAGGCCCTGCATGAATTTCAACCACTGCAGGGCTTTTTTTCAACTCTTCAAAGCTTCACCTGATAAAAAAATAAGTTTTATGGAAACCTTTGTAAAGAGCAAAAAAGTAAAAAAGAGAGCCGCAGGTCTGCCTCTTCCAGCTTCCTAATTCCGTACATAGCGGGCGTTTCTAAACGATCCTATACGCTTAATCTGGCCAGCCTTCACCATCCTTCCAAGAACCGTTTCCACAGTCGAGGGGCTGATATCCGGATGGATGGCGCAGATTTCAGCTTTTGACACTGGCAACAGGCTGTTCAGCACGGAGGCTTCTATACGGGCTGTCTTTGTTATCTTTTTTCCATGCACTATGGCAAAGCGCCTGTCTAACTCCTTGTAGCACATGCAAAGGGCAGTGAGAAAATTCTGCATGAACGGAAAATAGTCATTCTCATTTCTGTCCCAGCCTGCCGAAGAGCGGCGTAGGGCTTCATAATAATTTTGCTTATGGCTGTTAATCTGTTCCTCAAAGGAAATATATTTGCCTGCGTCAAATCCGTTCTTGTACAAAAGAAGAAACGATAAAAGTCTCGACATCCTTCCGTTGCCATCCCTGAAAGGATGAATGCACAGAAAGTCAAGTATTACGCAAGGTATCAGCAAAAGCTGGTTGATATGGGCATTTGAATAGGCAGCTGCATAAGCAAGTTCGAGTTGCTCCATGGCAGCCCTGGTTTCAGAAGCCGGCGTGGGACGAAACCGGACATGCTGCGTGCCATCTGCCCACGTCTCCATAATGACATTGTCTGTATCCTTGTAGCAGCCGGCAAACCCGTACCCTGCAGCGGACATCATTGTCTGGTGGAGCTTGAGAATATCACGCTCTCCGAAGGACAGATACTCATACCCCTTGTGCACGGCATCCAGGGCATTACGATAGCCGGCAATTTCCGATTCTGTGCGGTTCAGCGGTGCACTGTTACTGCTCACTATTTCCGCAATACGCCTGTCGGGTGCAACGATGCCTTCAATGGCATTTGAGCTCTTGACAGACTGCACCCTTGCAGCCGCTTCAAGTGCGGCAAACACTGCGAAATAGTTTTCCTTGCGGACATCTGCCAAAGTTCTTAGCGCACAGATATGAGCAACTATGCTGACAAAATTTGCCGGCAGCAAACCGTTGTCAAGAAAGCTATAGTCAAATCTCCTCATTCATCGTTTCTCCTTCTTTCTGCATATAAATATGCTGTTTATATGCAGAAAAACAAGCTGTATGAGGCTTTACTGCACATAATCGGGCTTTTTATATGCAGTAAAAACGGAGAAGCACGCTATCGGAAAAAACCTTCCCTCTGCCTCTGATACCAGTACCCCGAATCTTTGCAGGCACAGCACAAGTGTGCCCTGCGCTTGCAAGGCATGTTTCAAGACCGTATACATTTGGTGCTTTCCGGCCTGAGTTTTTTCTTGCAGGCCGGCTAACCGCACCAGATAACTGCACGGCCAGCTGCCGCTGCAGGCCCAGACATACCAAGGAGTCAGCATGTCCATCTATGTTTCCGGTTCCGTCGTCTTTGACCGCATTATGAACTTTAACGGCTATTTCAAGGATCATATCCTGACAGACAGGCTGCATTCGCTCAGCGTCAGCTTCATGGTCGAGGACATGGTGGTACGCAGGGGAGGCTGTGCCGGCAATATTGCCTACACGCTGGCTCTCATGGGAGAAAAGCCCCTTATCTTAAGCAGCGTCGGCACGGACTTCGGGCATGAATACGGAGAAGCCCTGAAAAAGCTCGGCCTTTCCCTGGACGGCATACAGGTGGATGAAAACAAGCACACAGCCCTGTGCTATATAACCACAGACAAGGCCAACAACCAGATTACCGGCTTTTACGCCGGTGCCATGATGACGCCGTCTGCTTATTCCTTCCCCGGCATCTCGGAAAAGGACATTGCCATTGTGTCCCCTGGCAACATGGAAGACATGCAGCATTTCCCGGACGTCTACCGTGCCCGCAAGGTTCCCTACATCTTTGACCCGGGCCAGCAGATGCCCCTGTACACCAAGGAGACGCTGACTTCTGCCGTTCATGGCGCCATGGCCCTTGTCTGCAACGACTATGAGCTGGGGCTCATCTGCAAGCTGCTGGACCTGAAGAAAGAAGAAGACCTTTTTGAGCATGTGCAGTGGATTGTCTGCACGCTGGCCTCCGAGGGCTGCCGCATTCACGGAGCAGACGGCACCGAGGCAAAGGTCCCTGCCCTCCCCTGCCCCTGCGTCAAGGATCCCACAGGTGCCGGCGACGCCCAGCGCGCAGGCCTTCTTTTCGGCCTCACGCACGGCCTGAGCATGCCCGAGGCTGCCAAATACGGCTCCATCACAGCCAGCTACGCCATTGAGCAGCAGGGCACCCAGATTCACAGCTTTACTTTTGAGGATTTCAGCAGGCGCTACGAGACGCTTTTCGGCCCCATGCCTGTATCCTTCTAGACTTTTCAAAAACAGCTTAAAAAGCAGCCGGATCCCTTGCCCGGGATCCGGCTGCTTTCTTATCTGCCTCTGTCCGTACCGTCTTTTGCCTGCTTCTTTATGCCCTTTGCTGCCGGCCATAGTTTTGCACGCCTGCGTGCACATTTCGGAGCATGAAAGGCATGAAGACCTGCCTTCCTTTTTTCCGGCAGACAGCGGTTGACCCACCAGCGCTTGTCCACCCTGCCAAACCACCAGCGGTTGTGGTCCGTAGCCAGCATTTCAGTGGCAACGGCCTGTGCCTCCCTGGTCTTAAGGCGCCCCAGGGCCGACTCTATCCAGTCCTTTGCAAAGGTATTGCCCTTGTCCAGCTCTACCTTGAGATTAAAGAGAAGATCCAGCTGGTCTGCATCCTTGGCGACCCTTGCCTCAAGGCTTTCCCTGGCCTCAAATTCCTTGTAGGCATTCATAAGCTCTTCTTCCAGGCCTGTGCCCTCAAGGGCATCCTTCTGGGCTTGTACATGGTCAGAGCGGACATAGCGCTGGTTCATGTAGTTGAGATCCGACACCCTGGCCTCGTGCAGGTCATGGGTCAGACCCAGCAGGGCAGCCCGGTAGGGGTCTGCGCCGGCCATCCTGGCCAGCACAAAGCTCATGAACGCAACCCTGAAGCTGTGCTGGGCAACGTCTTCCGAGCCTGATCCAAGGAAGATATAGCCGCTGCGCGGAACATGGCGCAGGACGCCGACCTCAAAAAAAAGATCCACCAGGCGCTCAAGCTGCCGGGAAGAAACCTTATGCTCTTTTGCGCTCATCAGTCTTCCTCCCTGCTGTCTATCTCGTACTTGCGCAGCTTCTTGTGCAGCGTGGCCCTGGTAATGCCCAGCTTGCGGGCAGCAGCACTCTTGTTGTCATTGGTTTCCTTGAGCGTTTCCTCAATGGCCCGCTTTTCCACCTCGTCCAGGGGCAGGCCGGCCAGGGAGGACACAGTGCCGGTACCGCCGGCAGGCTTTTCCTGGGCCAGCCTGGCAATGCCTGCGGGCAGTTCGTGCCCGAGCAGGGTGTCGCCTGTGCACAGGATGACGGCCCGCTCAATGGCATTTTCCAGTTCCCTGACGTTGCCGGGCCAGTCGTAGCGGAGCAGCATGTCCATGCACTGCGGCGATATGGCCTTGATATTCTTGTGGTTCCTCTCGGAGAAACGTTTCAGGAAATGGGTTGCCAGCAAGGGAATGTCCTCCCTGCGGTCCCTTAAGGCTGGAACCTCAAGGCTGATGACATTGAGCCTGAAATAGAGGTCCTCACGAAAACGCCTTTCTGCCACTTCCTTTTTGAGGTCGCGATTTGTGGCGGCGATGACGCGCACGTCAACATATTCGCTTTTGTCGGATCCGACCCGCTGGATTTCGCCCTGCTGCAGGGCGCGCAAAAGCTTGGCCTGAATGGAAACCGGCATTTCGCCTATTTCATCCAGGAAAAGCGTCCCCTTGTCAGCCTGCTTAAAGCGTCCTTCGCGGCGCCGGTCCGCTCCGGTAAAGGCGCCCTTTTCATGGCCAAAGAGCTCAGATTCCAGCAGGGTC
>JAUMVQ010000177.1 GCA_030530085.1 Desulfovibrionaceae bacterium
TAATAGCAGCAATCAGACTGGCAAAGATGCCAATCATCAACTCCCGCAGGGAATATATCATAGGCATACCCTCCTTGCGGCGGTTCTGCCTATCCCTTATGAGCCGTGCACAATGTACGCAAACCAGCCTGAATAAGCAAGGCATTGCAGCTGGCAAGGGGCCTCTGACGCAGGCGTTTTTCAGAATTTTACGTCTTTGCTCTTTACAAAGAATGCAACAGTGCTTATTTTCTAAACAGGCGAAACTGAAAAGCCCTGTATGAGCTCTACGCATACAGGGCCTGGCTCGGAAAGGCAGTTCGCCGCAGAATTTTTAGTTCTACAACGTTGCCCCTAGGGAATCTGCAGTCTCCCTAGGGGCGCTTCTATTTTTGCGAATCAAAAAATCGCATGATAATAGCAGCAATCAGACTGGCAAAGATGCCAATCATCAACTCCCGCAGGGAATAACATCATAGGTATATACAGTTCAGGTATACAGCACATGGCATATGCCTGTTTGAAACGAAGCAAAAGACAGGAATCAGGATGCGGCCACAGGTGCATGACAGAATACTTACCTGCAGCCAGAACAACAGATTGAATCCATGAGCGAGGCTGGTACTGCGTCTGTCACAGCCTGATTATCGTTTTGCTTTTGCCTTTTGTCCTGTCAGCAAACCAGTCTCCTGCCATTCTTTCAAACAGCATATGCACTTCCCTGTTAGCAATGATGTCATTGCCTGCCTGATTTTGTCAGATCCTGCTCCTGATGGCAGGCTCCTTGCAACCCGGCAGGAGATTCATTCTCTCCTCTGTCTTTTTCCAGCTCTGCCTGGACAAGCTTTCTGGCAAGCTCATACTGCCTTGGCGGCGTGTCTGCCTCATGGTCCAGCTTGGCAACCAGGAGCTCATGCAAGATCCTGCCCACGGCAGGGCCGGCCTCAAGGCCCAGCTTTTTGAGGTCCTTGCCGGTAATGTCCGCAGTCATGGTACGCCAGGTGGTAATGTACCTGGACAAGGTGCGGCGTATCTCGGGATTGGTTTCCTCTGCCAGCACCCACAGCAGGGCCTCCATGGGCAGCCTGCTTACTGCCTCACAGACCATGCTGGGTGAAGGTGTCTGCTTTGCAAAAAGCCTGCGCAGGGCAGGGCGCGCATTTTTGGCCTGCTCCCTGCCCTGCATAACCTGCTTTTTGCAGGCTTCGGGCAGGCCTAAGCGCCTGAAGCAGAGCAGGGCGTCATTGTAGTTCAGGCCTGCTGTCAAGCTCATGAAGTAGACGATCCAGTTTTTAACCTCGACATCAAGGTAGAGCATCCTGTACCAGGCAAGAATCTTTGAGCACCTTGTCAAAGACTGCGTGGTGGAGCCGTTAAAGGCAAGCAGGGGATGCAGGTTTTGCAGTATGCCAAGCTCATGCAGCCGGCAGAGGATGGAGAGGGCCTGCTCCTCGTTGCAGACAGACTCGTATTCATGAAAGATGCGTGATGGGGAAATCTTGTCCAGAAGATGCATGGAAAGGGCATTGCGGATCAGCTTTTCAGTAGCAGCCCCCAGGCGGAAGCCGTAGCGCTTCTCAAAGCGTATGGCCCTGAGGATGCGGGTGGGATCCTCCACAAAGCTTAAGGTATGCAGGACACGGATAACCTTGTCCTTGATGTCCTTCTGCCCGCCAAAAAAGTCCTCAAGCTGCCCCATGGGCTCTGTGTCCAGGCGCAGGGCCAGGGCGTTGATGGTAAAGTCGCGGCGGTAGAGGTCCATCTTGATGCTTGAGTGCTCCACTGTCGGCATGGCTGCAGGGGACTCGTAGTATTCCAGCCTGGTGGAGGCCACATCTACCCTGGCCTCATGGCCGTTTTCATCGGTGTAGAGGACGCAGCTTGTGAGGAACTTGTCGTGGTTGCGTGCCCTGCCGTGCAGCTTTTCAGCCAGCAGGGATGCAAAGGCCAGCCCGTCCCCCTCGACGACAAGGTCTATATCCGAGTTGGGCGTCTTTAAGAGCAGGTCGCGTACAAAGCCGCCGACTACATAGACCGGTATGCCGTGCTCCCTGCCAAGCTCTGCTGCCAGGGAGAGCAGGCTGTGTATGGAAGCCGGCACCTGGTTTTTGAGCATCTTGGGCATATTGCGGTTTTTGACTTCACGGCTGCGCTGCACATCCTCGTCCATGCGGCCCGGCTCTGCAGCAAAGATGCCTATAAGGTCAGTCCTGCTGACAACGCCTATGGTCTCTTCCCCGTCAACAATGGGGACAAGCCGCTGGTGCTCCCCGACAATGACGTTGGTGACTTCCCTTAGGCTTGCTTCCTTAGGCAGGCTGGAAAAGCGCCTGACCATGTAGTCGTCGATGATTTCGTCAGCCAGGCCGTGTGCCTGGGAGCGCTGGGCAATCTTGTCGCTTAAGATGCCTACACAGTGCCTTGTGCCCCTGGCAAAGACAGGGACGGACTTTAAGGAAAAGTGCATCATCAGCTCGTCTGCCTCGCGCAGCGTCTTCCCTTCCTCAATGCCTATGGCAGGGGCAGACATGTAGTCAGCGGCCTTCTTCTCGCCGGACTGCTGCATGTAGAGGGCATTGAGCAGGGCATCGCGCACCTGGCTCAGGCTCTTGTTCTTGATGCTGGCAGAGGCTGCGTAGACGTGCCCTCCGCCGCCAAGGGCCTGGCATACAGCGCCCACGTTGATGGCCCCGGTGCGGGAGCGGGCCACGACCTGGATGCGGTCGTCCATGCGCCCTATGGCAAAGAGGACGCTGAATTTCTCCATTTCCATCAGCTTGTGGGCCAGATAGGCAAAGTCGCCCAGGTACTGCTCCAGGGTGGTTTCAGCCAGGACAACCTGTTCGCCGTTGAAGGTATAGGCCTGGGCCGACTCAAGCAGGCTGTTCAGGGTCTGGACATGGGTCCTTGTCATGTCAAAGGCCAGCTTGTCGGAGATGGTATTGATATCCATGCCCTGCCTGAGAAGCCAGGCGCCTGCCTCAAGATCCTCGCTGGTGGTAGACGAGTAGGAAAAGGATCCGGTGTCGGAATAGAGCCCCATGCCAAGCAGGGTCGCAGTCATGGGGGGAAGTGTGTAGCCTTTGTCCCTCAGGCGGAAGACAAGCATGGTGGTGACTGCACCCACAGGGGAATAATGGGTTATGTGGGCGTGGATGTCGTCAGAGGTGTCGGGATGATGGTCCCAGACTTCAAGGCGGATGCCTGGATTGTCAATAATGGGCCAGACATGCTGCAGCCGTGAGCGCTGCCTTGTGTCCACCACAATGAGCTGCGTGTAGCCTGCAGACTGGACGGCAGACTGCTCCACAAAGCGGCAGCCTTCTACAAGGGAGCCTGCCTTGTCCCTGCATTCCTCAAAGAGCGCATTGAGATTTTTTTCCTGGGAGCCGGGGAAGAGCAGGTCGCAGGGGGCATACAGCCTGGCAGCAGCCAGCATGGCAGCAAAGGCGTCAAAGTCTGCATTGGAGTGGCAGGTGACCAGGGTGGGATTTGCCTGCAACGATTCAAGAGTGGCTTCAATGGTGGCTGTATGTGGTGATGTACTCATGAAGAGTGCCTTTTTCCTGTTTTGCGTGCTGAAATGATGCCTGCTGTACCGGCAGGAGGGGCAGTCTTATGACCGGTGCAGGAGCCATGAGTGATTCTGCCAGTACGGTAGCATCCTGGCCTCATTCATACAACTCTGCCTCTGCCCCAGATACAGGCAACGTACTTCAAATATGGTATGTTTTCAATCATTTACACAGCTGCCGCATTGCCAATGTTGCTTTTGTAACTGTATTGACGCTATCCATATTGTGTGAAAGAAGCATATGCTTTGATCTGAACAAGCCTGTATGCAGTGAAGCTCTGCACTGATTTAGATTAAAAGCTATTTCAATATGTTAATTTTGCCCACCCCCACATCTTTGCCTGTTCATCCGCACGGACTGGTGCAAGCAGGCTGTAAGCGCCTGACAGTACAGAAAGAACATTGCTGTACTTCTCTTGTTGCTGTTCTGCTGAAAACGGGCAGGAGAATCAGGGCTGAAAGAAGGAAAGGGGCTGGAATATACCAGAATATGCGCTGCAAAAGAGCAGTGCTGGTCTCTGGTGTTGTGCCCAGGAAGAGGACCTTTGGAAGGGCTTTTTCCTGCTCATGGAATGACACGGCTACCTGACAGAGTATCTCAAACCACCAATACACAATACTACAAGGATGATTTGAGGTACAATTATGTCTATTAAACGTGCCGCAGGGCTGGGCTGCTTGCTGCTCCTGTCTCCTGCATTATGCTTTACTGCCTATGCCGATGACGACATCATGTCCGATGACACAGATCCCTATCTTTTCAAAGGGACAGTTGATGCAGAAAAAGGAACCATGACCGGCACTGAACAAACTTGTTCAGCAGCTGTGCCAGCGACCTCTGACGGAAAGATCTATGGAAACATTTACGGTGTAACAGCCCAGACCATAGGCACTTCCTTTGTATCCGTTCAGGGGGTGGTAGGCACCTCCCGGTTTCAGCCGTGTTTTTTTGCTA
>JAUMVQ010000178.1 GCA_030530085.1 Desulfovibrionaceae bacterium
CAGGCCTGTGCCTGGAGGCGCAAGGAGCCGGTTAGGTTGCAGCAGCTTTGCAAGGCACGATTTGGGCAATACCCAAAGGACCTTGCCTCATCACAAGGAGATGCCGGGCTTTTAAGCCCTTCCTGCCAGTCTTTTTTCCAGGCCAGGCCTTTAGCAGTGGTGGATGCACGCAGAGGCTACAGCGTATGCGCTGTACGGCATACGCTTAAAGGACGCTTCTGCACCATTAAGATGCGCATCCGCGGTAACGGGACAATGCCTCTCTCTCCTGAAGCGCCTTCCCTCCTCCTTCCTCTATCCGGCAGGGCATCCCTTGTCCTTTGAGGCCTGCTTGCCGCCCGCTTATGTCCGTGATAGTCATGCAGGCACAGACTGTATTGCTTGGCAGCATGTAAACCAGCCCTGCTGCCAGCAGTATCTTCAGGCGCCAGCCGGTGCCGCGCAAGCACAAGCCCTTTGAGGCAGGAGAAACATACAATGGCCTTATTTACATGTCCGGACTGCAAGTCAAAGGTTTCCACTGAAGCCGAGAAGTGTCCCCATTGCGGCAGGCCTGTTACTGAGGAAGACAGGAAGCCTAAGCCTGAGGTCAGGAAAGCTCTTCCCTGGAAGTGGATACTGGTCTGTATGCTTGTGCTGGCTGTAGCTGCTGTTGCAGGCTATAGGATACACAAGGGGTACTTTCCCAGAAGTGTTGACCAAAAGGAGATCTGCTCTAATATAAACGACTATGTATCAGGTTATAGTTTCTTTAAGCTTCCGCTGAACAAAAACGGGCTCCTCCCGAACGCAGAAGTACAATGGACGCATTGTTCGTCAAGCCACTGCGAGGTATGGGTTATACTTGACACCACGGTAACACTGGAACGTGCAGAAACTTTAGCCAGCGAACTTAACGGCTACATCATACGTCGATTAAAAAATGATTTTAAGATATCAGAGCTTCAGTTACAGGATGAAAAAAGCCTTGTCAGTGTATTTATTGTCAGCAAGGATGTTGGTACTGGTGAAAAATATTTGTATGGCGGAACATTATGCAGCTTTGCAAAAGGGAATGGTATCCCAAGCTGGCTGAATGCTTCAGAAGTACAAGACTTATTCTCAAATAAACTGCCTATCGAATTGTAAGATGCACTGTTGTACGTACCTTCTGCATAACCTTGAAGGCATAGTGCCTTAGCAGAAAGACATTAGCCAGGCTTTGCTGCACGCTTAAAAGAATCCGCACCAAAGGCCATGCTGCCCGGGATGCTCCCCGGACTGCATGGCCTTTTTGTATGCCTGTACAGCCTGTGCCCCATCTGCCTTTTTCATCTATTTGAGGCAGAGTACAGCTGCCCTGAGACGCTCACAGACCTTCTTCAAAAAAGGCAGAGGCTCTTGTCCCGGACACTGTGCGCAGGGACACTGTATAAGATGGCAGGGGAAGGAAGATCTGGCCTGCCTCGCTGCTTAGACCGGATAAGGGGAGCCCGTATCAGCTGGCATAAAAGGATTTCAGGAACATGGCCCTGCCTGGGTGGCGCAGCTTGCGCAATGCCGCTACTTCCATCACGCGGATACGTTCGCGCGTCACGTTGAAGAGCTTGCCAACATCTTCCAGGGTATGATCGCTCTTTTCCCCAAAGCCGAAGCGCTTGCGCAAAACCCGCGCCTTCTTTGCCGGCAGTTCCAAAAGAGCACGGTCCAGATGCTCTGAGAGCCTGGTGCTGATCGCTGCCTCTGCTGGATCGAGAGCCTCCGGGTCTGGGATGATGTCGGCGAGGGTCAGCCCCTCTTCTTCATCATTGCAAGCATCGGGCTCGTCATCATCCAGTGCCTTTTTGCCTTCAAAGACTTCGCTGGCCAGTGTCGTTTCCAGGGAAAGAGGCTCCCCTGGTATCTCAAGGAGCATTTTCACCTTGTTCACAGGGCAGTCCATTGCTGCGGCAATTTCCTCAGGCAGAGGCTCCCTGCCAAGCTCCTGCCTAAGACGGGACGATATGCGGATGAGCTTGTTCAGGAGTACGTGTATATGCGCTGGGATACGGATGGTGCGGGTCTGTTCCTCAATGGCACGGAGAATGCGCAGGCGTATCCACCATCCGGCATAGGTGGAGAACCTGTATCCGCTCTTATAGTTATACTTGCAGACAGCCTTCATAAGGCCCATGTTGCCTTCCTGTATGAGGTCCAGGTACTGCAGGCCCCTGTTGATGTATTTCCTGGCAATGGTGACCACAAGGCGCAGATTGGAGCAGACAAGTTCCTCCCTGGCCTTCATGGCCATGGCATTGCCATGCCTGATGCGCCACAGCACTTCCTCCAAATCGCTTACATTCTGGCAGCACTGTTCCTGCAGCTTCCTGAGTGCATCCTGCCTGCTGCGGATGTTTTCCTTCAAGGAAAGCATCCCGTCCACGCTCTTGTGCAGGGTACTGGCTGCTTCCATGGGCGTTATGGCGTGGCTGTCCAGCTTGTCAAAGAGATCCAGGAGCTCATCCTGCTTCATGCCGGATGCCTGGATGCAGGCTGCCAGATCCTTCTGGCAGCTGTGCATCTTGCGCACATAGTCCCCGATTACAGCAATGGCGCGGTCAACCAGGGCCTTATTCAGCCTGATGCCAGCAAGCCTGGCGACAACTTCATTCTTGAAGGCCGCCATTTCCTGCTGTACGGCAGCGGCATCCCTGCCTATGCTGCCGGCACATTCGTCCAGCCTCTGGTACAGCTTCTTCTTTTTCCTATATGTTTCCCTGACTGCATTGAGGATCCCTGTGACCCTGTCCAGCTGCGTTGCTGCCTCCTCTTCCGGGTCATCCTCCTCAATGGTCCTGACCACGTCCTTCAGCCTGATGCGGCCTTGTATGAGGTCATCGCCTGCCCTGACAAATACTTCAACAGCAGCGGGCACCTCTGCCAGGGCATACAATACCTCCATCTCGCCCTCTTCTATTTTTCTGGCTATGGAAATCTCTCCTTTTTTGTCCAGGAGGGGAAAGGCTCGCATCTGGTTCAGGTATATCTGCAAGTTATCGCTGCAGCGGGAGAAATGCCCTGCAGCTTCCCCTTCCCCTGTGAAGGCAGAGCGTATGCTTTCTTCCTCGCTTCCGGCAGAAGAAGCAGGCTTTACGCCTTCCATATCGGTATCCCGTATGTCCGTCTGCTCAGGGCAGCCTGTTATCTGGCCGAAGCGCATGGGCATTGCGGGCATGGCCTGGGCTGCCTCGTCATAGCTGAGAAAGCCCTCCTTCCTGCCTTTGCCAGCGAGGGCCCTTAAGCTTTCCTGGTCTGAGCTTCCGTGCTGATGAGAGGCCTGGATCTTATCAGAATCAGCGCCTGCCTTAGTTTCCTCTGATATGTCCTCCCTTATGCTTTTTGAGGCTGAATGCCGTCCTGTCCAAGTCTTATGATGGTCCTTTTCCGGCCTGTGTGAGCAAGCATCCTGCCTGCCCCTGGCAATGAAGGCACTGCGCTGCCTTGCTTCCCAGTGTTCAGTCGTATCCTCAACTGCATTGCCAAAGGCAGTTCCCTTCTCAGCACAGGCTGATTTTGAAAGCCTTTGCCTGTCACGCCTGAGCGCTTTGTTTTCCACCTTAAGCTCATGGATCTGCATCTCGTACTCCTGTCGCAGATCCCCGATCAAAAGCTCCTTTTCCAGCTGTTCCCTTAAGAGACTGGCTTTGAGAGACTCTATGGCTTTGACAGCATCCAGAGGCCACAGGGACAGTATCTCCCTGCCAGGCAGTGTTGCTAATACGTTATCGTTCTTCTTTTCCATAAGGCACCTGTATGGGTATAATTCCAAGTTTGCGAATGTCATAGGCTGAAACCGGAGGGGACCGCCTCCCTGAACGAATCAAGAGGGTTTTCAATATGCCGCAGCGCGTGCAGGCAATGGCTGTCCTTCACCGCCTGCCAAAGAGGCGGGCTGCTGGCGTCCTGTTTGCAGAGCGCGCACGGCTTCAATAGTCTCCGTGCAGGTACTGGCAAACGGTGCAACAGGGTCTCAGTGTTGCCGGACAGCCTGATTTCCGGTTTATCCTATATTTAAAAACACATTCTCAATATAATTTGTAAAAACTTCTTGTCAATATCTACGATTTGTGAAGGTATAATTTTCGGGCTAACTCCTAGTCCGAATCAGGTAACTGATAACATTATTGTATTAAAAGGGGCCTGCATTCGTGCAGGCTCCTTTTATTATGCCCAAAAAGCAATCAGAATCATCGTACTGGTACAGTGGCAGGACAAATAGCCTGCATGGCCTTTTCCCGTCTGCCTGGGCTGGGCAGAGTATAGGTGCACAAAGCCCCCAGGCCTCACCTTCAAAAAAGGCGGTTATACTATTGTCAGGGACTACGCAGAAAGGGATGATGCAGAGGAAAGCATGCTTATCCGGGTTCACAGCTTCGGCTGCCCCACTGTAACGGGAAGAGGAACATATCAACTTTCGTAGTAGGATTTCAGGGATGAGGCACGGTTGGGATGACGCAGCTTGCGCA
>JAUMVQ010000179.1:0-1782 GCA_030530085.1 Desulfovibrionaceae bacterium
TTATGAGGCATCCTTTTTTGCACGCATCCATCCGTCAGGCCATCTGCAAGGCCGGATAAGGACCTTCTGCCAGGCAGACGGGCTTTCTTGTACGCTCAGCATTCTTATTTCATAGCAAAGTACTACACAATTTAGAAACTGTTCATTCTATCTTTTGGTGCATCTCTTCCCTTTGTTCCTTGTCTGACTCTTTTCAGCCGCAGCACAAGAACAGCACTCTGCCTTCAAGCTCCTTCTTTTCCAGCCAGAAACTTCTAGAAACAAAGATGCTGTCAGGCATAATCAGGCTTCATTCAGGCTGTATAATACAGCACGGGCAAAAGCTGTCTTACTAATAAAATGGCTGTCACAACATTAAAAAACAGTACTCTGAATATTCTCTGTACTGTTCACGTACTAATATTTGTACTCTTCTTTATAATGATTACTAGTAAAAAAGACAGCTCTTTATTGAAAAAGATATTGACAACAGCATTACTTTATAGCTATGCAAAAGACACGTTATTTTTAAATTCTTCCTATCACCTTCTTCTTTTAAGGAGACTATATTATGCCTAATACCGAACTCATCAAACAGGCCCTGGAAATAGCACGTGCACAGGCCGGGGTTCGTCCCATGACAGCATCCGAAGTTGCCACCTATGTGAACGAGCTTGTACAGAGCCTGCAGGGCGTTGTCGAGCCTGATGAAACCAAGGCATCCCCCACAGTGGATCCCAAAAACTCCATTACCGAGACCTATGCCATCTGTCTTGAATGCGGCAAGAAATTCAAGGTGATCGGCAACAGGCATCTTAAGGCCCACGGCCTCACCGTCAAGGAATACAAGGACAAGTGGGGCCTCAAGAAGGGCACCTCCCTTGCCGCCAAGAGCCTGGTCCGCCAGCGCCGCAAGAAGATGCAGGAAATGCGCCTTTGGGAAAGAAAAAGCAACTACGTCGGCTAGCAGCCTGACATCCTGATATTTACATCCCCCCTGTCCCTGAGTACTCCCAGGGACAGGGGGGATATTTTTTTGCCGCCTTATCCTGCCTCAAAGGCAGGCATGGAGCAGGCAGGATACTGCCCCTCAGTGCAGCTGCCGGAAAGGTCCTGACCTACCAGAAGGATGGAGCAAAACCCTCCTCTTCTTGAGCCTGCTCGCTCTTCGGTACCTGTGGCACTGCAGCAGGAGCAGTGCGTGCTGTACTTGCTCCATACGGCACTCTTTTGCCGGCAGCACACCACTCCCTTCTGCCAGGGCTTTCAGATGACGCCATCCTGCCAGGACCATGCCCTGCCTTTGCCACGGCATCTGCCTCACGCAGGTGGCCGGGCAGCCCGAACACAGCCCGGTCCATCTCATCCATCTCATCGCCGTGCATACGCGTAAGACGCCCGTCCTGCGGCCTGGCTGCCTGCAGAGGCACATATGCTCCTTTTGATGGTACAACCGGCCTCTGCGTCATGCCATCACGCCATGCAGCATTTCTTGCAGCCGCAGGGCTGTCCTCCCTGCACAAAGCCGCACCGGCAATTTCCCTGTCTCCTTTCAGGTTCTCCGGAACATAGCGTATGGCCCAGGAAAATGACCGTACTGCCGCAAGGCATATCTCCCTTGTCTTCAGCTGCTCCGGCACAAAAAGCAGGGCTACGCCGCAGCGGGCAACAGCAGTCCTGCATATCTCTTCTGTACGCATGGCATAGGGCACATCGGCCAGCGATGAGCCGTCATTTCTGACAGCGGCGAGATACGCATCCCTGCAAAGACAGGCAGCGGGGACCTCGCGCAAATGCACCCTG
>JAUMVQ010000179.1:1792-4472 GCA_030530085.1 Desulfovibrionaceae bacterium
CTGCCAGTCTCAAGGGCAGTCAGCCATACTGCCCGGCTGCGTTCCTTTTTAGGCACGGATGCCAGCGAGGCATTGTTGCGCACAGCCATAAGGCATACATCCTGATCTTTTAGCACCTCCGGCACATAGGCCAGTGCCGCCCCGTCATTTTCCACGGCGGCTGCGGCCATGTTCCAGTCGATAAAAGCAGGCGGCACATAGCGCAGGGCTAACCCTGTGCGCTGTACAGCCTTAAGACAGATCTCCCTGTCCAGCATCTTTTTGGGCACAAACCTCAGTGCCATTCCGGTTTCATGTACGGCAGCCTCGCACACTGCCCTGTTCCTGCCCTTCTGCGGCACATACCCAAGCCTCATTCCGTCAGCACGCACGGCTGACAGAAACATGTCCTCATCAAGCAGGAATGCCGGAATCTTGAGCAGTCCCGCAGGATCCCTCTCTGCAATGCGAAGAGCCTGTTCACGGCTGACTATACGCGGTATCACGCCTGCCATGTACCCTCCTGCCCATACGGGCTTTTCCTTCACTTTTCACTTTTCTCAGATCGGCAGGTGCCTTGCCCTGCCTCGTCTCAGGTTTCAGATGTCTTTTAGCTAATATTTTCTTTTCTTACTGTCAATATATTTTTATTCTTTTCTGTCAAAAAACAGATATCATCCGGAGGCCTGTACAAGAAAAGGCTACTCCCTGCCGGATGCCTGCTGCCGGCGTGCCTTCTCCAGCGCCTCCCTTTCCAGAGTCGCCCTGTTCCTGCTTCCCTTAGGCCTGCCAGGACCGCGTTTCTCTTCGGGCTCAATCTCGCCCCTGGCAAGAGCCTCCTGCAGCCGGCGCTCCTTCTCCAATGTTGCCCTGTTCCTGCTTCCCTTAGGCCTGCCAGGACCTCTTTTTTCTTGCGGCTCAACCTCTCCCCTGGCAACTGCCTCCCGCAGCTGGCGCTCCTTCTCCAAAGTTGCCTTGTTCCTGCTTCCCTTGGGCCTGCCTGCCCCTGCCGGGCCGCTGCCAGGATATGGACGAAGCTTTTCATAGCCTTTTTCCGGATCCTGGCAGATTTTCAGGCCTGCAAAGCTCTCCAGATGCGCCCTGGTGATGCCAAAACGGGCAAGAAGCCTTAAGGCATGCGCTTCAGGCTCGTCGATGTAATGGTAGCTGCAAGGTCCCAGGCTAATCATGCAGAGGGCATCCAGATCCTTGAGGATATCGTTTTCCCAGTCGTATACCTTATCGTTGCTGCCCCTGCTGCCCTTGTTGCCGTCCATGCCTCCTGAGGCTTCTGCCCTGCTGTCTTCTTCCCGCAATGCGCTGCAGGCCAGCATCATCTCAGTCCTGATAACGGCAGCGACAAAGGCGGCCATAAAGTAGTTCTCACAAGCCTTGTCCGAATACATTCCGGCTGCAAACAGCCCCAAATTGTCCTTGAGAAGCATGTCTTTGCACGCCGCAAACTGCCTTTCTGAAGCAAGATACAGCCTGTAGATGGCATATAGTTCCCCTGCATCTGACAAGGTGCCTGATGCCAGTGCAAAATAGCCGCTGTTGGCAAGAACCTTCTGGCAGTTTTCCTCGTTGTACACCACCTGCAGTGCACCCCTGCCATCCCTCTCCAAAGAAAGGTACTCCCTCAGTTCCACGGGTATAGATACGTTTTCAGGGTCGCGGAGAAGGCGCTGCTGCAGCTGCACTGCACAGGAGCGGATTTTTTCAATCTTCTCCTTTCCGTCCTGCATGCCTGGGGCAGCCGAGAAAAAAAGGCCTACACACGACGTATCTTCTGATGGCGAAAAAAGCCTGCCCTGGCCGGCAATCCCGAAAACTGTTCCTCCGTCTATCAGCCTTGAGACGTTCCAGTAAATATCCCCTGCATGGCGCGCATGCATGTCGTCATATCCGTATGTGCCTGGCTGCAGCCTCACGACATACTCAAGCCCGCTGTCCTTTATTTCCTTCAGGATATCGGCTGAGGCATAGTTGTTGTCCAGGATGACGCCCTGCACTGCTACCCTGCAGGAACGAATACAGGAAGCAATTTCATCAAGATCGCTTCCGGAAGGCAGTTCTCCGCTGTGAAAAAAATACGCCACAGGCAGGCCGTCCCTGGCGTCGGCTGCCCAGATATAGCTGGCACAGCCTGAGAGGCTTACGGCATTTTCAGCCCTGCCTATGTCCACAGTACCAATGCACAGCCATACGCTCTCAAGGCCGTGCTCCTTTTGCAGCAGCCCAAGCCAGCTTGTGCGAAATATGCGGCATACTTCAGGAGACAGAGCGTTTGCAAAGAACTCCCTGTACCAGGCCTCGCTCATCCTCATTGCCGAGAAAAGCATGTTCTTTTCCATGGCGCCGGGCATCGGGTTTTCCCTGCCGTCTTCCTGCATGCTGTACTGGGCAAAATCCATGAGCGCATTGGCGTGCATGGCGCCCAGGCTCTGTGCAAGTACAGGGTACAAACCTCTCCTGTATCCTGCTCCGATGCTGAGCGCATACAGTCCAGTGCGCACAAGGCGCTGATCCGGAATATTCTCTCCGTAGTACTCTTTCCACAAGTCCGGATACAGTTCCCTGAAATTGTCGTTAGGGACCATCATGCCGGGCTCTGTGGTGCGGCCTATGAGAGTACGGCGGCGGTGTCCTGAGGCATCCTTGCTGTACCTGGACACAGTGCCGTCGTGCCGGCTGCAGCTTG
>JAUMVQ010000180.1 GCA_030530085.1 Desulfovibrionaceae bacterium
GGACGTGCGCTATGCGGTGGTGGGTCATGGTGTACATGGAAGGATAGCAGAAGATGGTTTCGCCGGGGCTTGTTGCCGCAGGGTCGCCCTCGTATCCGGCCATGGAGTCGCTGACAAGCATCTCGCGTATATGAGGCAGCTCGTCGATCAGCATGCTGGCAGCTTCCTTGCCGCGCTTGGAGCAGTCAACGCATACTTCATTCCCCTCGCAGGAAAAGCAGTAGCCGCGGCGGATCTGCTCGCTCAAAAGACGGTAGATGGTGTCTAAGTTGGCTGAAAGGTGGTATTTTATGGATTCACGCCAGACCCTGGTTGTTCCGTAAAAGCCAGGGAACAGTGCCACCCTGAGACGCTCCATAATTTCTCTCAGTACGTCGAGCGAGGGCATGGGGGCATCCTGGGCAGGCTTGTGCCAGACAGTGTTGAGAGATTCTGGTTCGCAGAGCTTTTTGCTGACTTCATGTATGCGGCGCATGGCAAGGAAATCGTCATTCAGATCCATGAGAAGTGCTCCTATGGGAAAATGTATGCGGCATACCACAGAGCGATGGCTGGCACCGTGTGCTGGCATGTACTGTATTGTCTTTATCTACTGTACTACAGAGGCATGACAAGGGGAATTTCTTTTTTTCTGCGGCTAACAAAAAAGCCCTCCGGCATAAACCGGAAGGCTTGTTATTTTCATGGTGGGATGTGCGGGGATCGAACCTGCGACTCTCTGCTTAAAAGGCAGATACTCTACCTACTGAGTTAACATCCCTTGTGATTTGGAATTCACTACTACTCAATCTGTATCGTGTCAAGGATTAACCGGCGATGCCTGAAGAAAAACAGGACAAAGGCGCACAGCAGTGCAGAAAGCAGGGGTAGTTCTTCCGAAAAGAATGCTATTTGGCCTTTTGCTTTTCGATCTTGGCCCAGCTGTCCTTCAGGGTGCAGGTCCTGTTGAAGACAGGGCAGGCATCCGTGCTGTCCTTATCCTTGCAGAAGTAGCCTACGCGCTCAAACTGCACGGTCTGACCGACGGGCAGGGAGCCAAGTTCCTTCTCGATGAAGATGTCTGTTTCCTTAAAGGAGTCGGGATTGACCATATCCAGGAAGGTCTTGCCTTCAGGCACGTCATTGGGATTGTCCATGGCAAAGAGGTGCTCGTAGAGCCTTGCCTTTGCAGGAATGGCTGTGCGTGCGTCTACCCAGTGCAGCGTGCCCTTTACCTTTCTGCCGTCGGGGCTTGTGCCGCCGCGAGAGGCAGGATCATAGGTGCAGTGAATGGTTTTGACAGAGCCGTCTTCATTGAGATCCACATGGGTGCAGGTGACAAGGTAGGCGTAGCGCAGGCGTACTTCCTTGCCAGGGGCCAGACGGTGGAACTTGCTTGGCGGATCCATGCGGAAGTCATCGCGCTCTATGTAGAGTTCTCTGGAGAAGCTGACCTTCCTTGACCCAAACGATGCATCGTCGGGGTACAGGGGCATGTCAAAAACATCGGAACCGTCTTCGGGGTAGTTGTCGATGATGACTTTGACAGGATTGAGGACCGCCATCCAGCGGGCTGTATGCGCATTGAGATATTCGCGCATGCAGAATTCCAGCAGCCCGTAGTCCACAACAGATTCAGACTTGGCTATGCCAATGCGGGCGCAGAAATCATGCAGGGCTTCAGGCGGAACGCCGCGGCGGCGCAGGGCGCACAATGTAGGCATGCGCGGGTCATCCCAGCCCCTTACTGTCTTTGTCTGGACAAGCTGGATGAGCTTGCGCTTGGACAATATGGTATGGGTCAGGTTGAGACGGGCAAATTCCGTCTGCTCGGGATGGTAGACATCCAGTGCTTCCAGAATCCAGTTATAAAATTCCCTGTTGTTGATGAACTCCACTGTGCAGAGGGAGTGGGTAATGCCCTCAATAGAGTCGCTTAAGGGATGAGTATAGTCGTAGAGAGGGTAGATGCACCAGGCATCGCCTGTCCTGTGGTGGCTGGCATGGCGGATGCGGTACAGGGTGGGATCGCGCATGGTCATGTTGGGAGAGGCCATGTCAATCTTGGCGCGAAGCACCTTTTCCCCGTCCTTGAATTCGCCGGCGCGCATGCGGCGGAAGAGATCGAGGTTCTCTTCTACAGAACGGTTGCGGCAGGGACTTTCCTTGCCTGGTTCCGTCAGAGTGCCGCGGTACTCGCGGATCTGGTCGGCAGAAAGATCGTCCACATAGGCCTTGCCCCTGCGGATGAGCTCTTCTGCATACTGGTAGAGCTGCTCAAAGTAGTTGGAAGCATAGAATTCGCGGTCTTCCCAGTTGCCGCCAAGCCAGCGGACGTCTTCCTTGATGGAGTCAACGTATTCGACGTCTTCCTTGGTGGGGTTGGTGTCGTCAAAGCGGAGGTTGCACAGACCGTTGAATTCCTTGGCTATTCCGAAGTTGAGGCAGATAGATTTTGCGTGCCCCAAGTGCAGATAGCCATTGGGCTCCGGGGGAAAACGTGTGTGTACCTTGCCGCCAAAACGCATGCTGGCATTGTCTGCCATAATTTTTGCGCGGATAAAATCAACACTTTCTTTGTTTTCGGCTTCCTCGGCCATGGTGTCCCCCTTTTGCAGAATAGTGTGGAAAAACAAGCAAATACGCTTTTGCTTTGTTTCCGTCAAATATGTATTTCGTCTTTGTCAGGATAAGTCTTTGAATTTTTGGATAAAACAGAAACTGGCATGAAGGCTTTCCTGCCCATGCCGACGGGCTGAGGTCTTTTTTGTCTGGCAGGCTACTGCCCTGGCCGCTTTCCTGGAAAAAGCTCTTTTTTTGCCTGTTTCCCCTATTTTTAGTCTGCGTACTGCCTTGACGTACTTTAGATTTTTGTTTTATAAGCATCCTTCACGGAGAGATGTCCGAGTCGGCCGAAGGAGCTCGCCTGCTAAGCGAGTATACGAGCTTAAACTTGTATCGAGGGTTCAAATCCCTCTCTCTCCGCCACTATAAGGAACGTAAGGGACTTTGTTTGACCGTAAAAGGCAACAAAGTCCCTTTTTTCATGCACTTAGATTCCGTATAGGTTCGTGGTGGTTCGTCGTTTGACGCACGAAATCAGGCGATTTGTGAAGATGGATGTAAAGATTTTGTCTAAGCCGACATGCTCGGCTTGCCCCGACCTTCACAAAAAGTCTATAAGATCCTGATAATAAACACAAAAATACACTCGTCTTTACGCAGTATCCATATTCAGTACCCTGCGGGACAGATATACAGTCATATCGCCGTGCCTTAACGCGTTCGGTAAAAACAAAGCGCAAGCCTTGCGGAGCAGCTCTTTTGCCCTTTCGGTTGTGGTATTCATTTGTGGCATATAGTTTCTGGCAAAACGTCAGCATTTCCCCTCCCGCCAGCCCGATGTACTGCAATATGTCCTGTTTTGAAAAAAAAGTTAAAAACAGCGCCTTAGGATGGTATGAAACAGCGTGTTCTGATGGGGCAGCGTGCGATAAAAATAAAAAATCTTGAAAATGTGAGAAATAAGGTGATAAAAAATCTTGAAAATGTGAATTTGGCTTTTCTTGTTTTAATGCTCTACAAAAAGGGGGGACAGTATGCAACGAAGCCTGTACAGTGAAATGAAAAGATGGAAAGAATCCGGAGGCCGCACTGCACTGCTCATAGACGGGGCCCGGCGTGTTGGCAAAAGCTATCTCGCAGAAGCTTTTGCCAGGAGCGAATACCGCTCATATATTCTGATAGACTTCAATATAGTCGGTAACGAGGTTAAAAAGCTTTTTAATGACCATCTTGATAACCTGGACACTTTTTATCGTTATTTGTCGGCCCTTTTTGGCGTAAAACTCTACGAAAGGGAATCCGTTATCGTGCTTGACGAGGTGCAGCTGTTTCCCAGGGCAAGGGCTGCCATCAAGTATTTTGTTCAGGATGGCCGCTATGACTTTATTGAAACCGGCTCCCTGATGTCTGTACCCGGCAATATCCAGGATATTGTAATACCGTCCGAAGAACGTCATAAGAAGCTGTATCCCCTGACCTTTGCGGAGTTTCTTGAGGCCCAGGGGGACGATATGCTTATGCCCCTCATACAGGACTGTTTTTTCGGCCAGCGTCCAATGGGAGAGGCACTGCACAGAAAGGCCATGGACCAGTTCCGGAGATACATGGTAACGGGAGGCATGCCCCAGGCTGTCCAGGCCTACATTGACGGCAGGGATTTTGAAGAAATTGACGAGGTCAAAAGGGATATCCTTTCCCTCTACAGAGCTGATATTGCAAAATTTGCAGGACGCTGTGCAGGCAAGGCCAGAAGTATCTTTGTCGAGCTGCCGGCCCAGCTCAGAAAGCGTGAGAAGAAATTCTGCCTGAGGTCATTGAACAAGACAGCCCGTTTCCGGGAATATGAAATCTAAATTGGTCTGGTGAAATACGTATAGCTGACTAAAAAAGTGAAATTTTC
>JAUMVQ010000181.1 GCA_030530085.1 Desulfovibrionaceae bacterium
CGCTATGCCACGGACAAGCGCTTCTTAGGACGCATCTTCTTCCTGGAAAACTACTCCCTGGCTATCAGCCGCCTCATGGTGCAGGGCTGCGATGTCTGGCTGAACACGCCGCGCAGGCCCTATGAGGCCTCCGGCACCAGCGGCCAGAAGGTCTCTGTCAACGGCGTGCTTAACCTGTCCATTTCCGATGGCTGGTGGTGCGAGGGCTATAACGGCGAAAACGGCTGGACCATTGGACCGGTGCAGACCACCGTTACCCCTGGCGACACGCAGAACGACTATACCGACGCAGAATCGCTGTATACGCTGCTCGAAGAGCAGGTCGTTCCCCAGTACTACTATCATGACCAGGACGGCCTGCCGGCCAGATGGCTCAAGACCATCAAGCAGTCCCTGCGCACCCTGGTGCCCATGTACAGCTCGCACCGCATGCTGAAGGACTACCTGAGGAACTACTACATGCCGGCGGCCGAGCGCTGGACAAGCACCTGGATGGACAACTTCGGTGTCATCAAGAAACTGGTGGAATGGAAAAAATCCATTACCCAGCGCTTTGACAGCGTCAAGACAGGCCTGTTGCGCATTGACGGCATGGATGACGACATCTGCGAGGTCGGCCAGACCCTGCATGTTACGCTCAGCTTTGATGCGGGCCAGCTGACGCAGGAAGAACTGCTTGTACAGCTTGTCATCGGACCTTTCGACGGAACCGGCTTTATCGGCAAGCCTGTAACAGTGGAACTGCACTATGAGAGGACAACCTCGGACGGCAGTCTTGTCTACGGGTGCACCTATGTCAATCAGTACAACGGCAGGCAGGCCTATGGCGTGCGTATCATGCCCACGCACAGCGGTCTCATCAATGCCTTTGATACCAACCTGGTCGTCTGGATTTAGGCAAAAAAGAAAACAGCAAATCTTTTTTGAAAAATCTGTTGACAGGTAGCAGGTTTTCCCGTAAAAGCTCTTTTTGTTGACGCGGTAAACGTTTCAAACGAAACACTACAGCAAGTCAGCATTGGGTTATCGTTCAATTGGCAGGACGTCGGATTCTGGCTCCGATAATCAAGGTTCGAGTCCTTGTAACCCAGCCAATAAAATTATGCGTCCCCATCGTCTAGTCGGCCCAGGACACCGGCCTTTCACGCCGTCAACAGGGGTTCAAATCCCCTTGGGGACGCCAAATTGAAAAATCAAGGACTTAGAGAAATCTAAGTCCTTTTTTTGTTGTCTTGAACAGGAAATCTGACTGTGAAAGCAGGGCAGCTAGCGCAGAATATACCTTGAGCCGCGCCCCCTGCCGGAAATCATGAGATACTGGCTCTCAGCAAGATGGCTCAGGTGCTTTTTGATCGTATTCCGGCTGGCGCCTGTCAGCGTGACAAGCCTGCTGACCGTCACGCAGTCATTCTCACTGGCAAATTCCATAATCCTGCGGGAAAGTGCGGGAAGCTGTGCCCTGAGCTGATGCTCATACTCCATTTTCTTTTGCAGCCGCTGCATCTGCTTCTGCAGGGAGCGAAGGAAAAACAGTATCCACGGCTGCCAGTCGGGACTGCCGTTGCGCAGGGTCCGCTGGGTCAGCCGCAAGGCCAGATAATATCCCTGCTGATTGCTTTCAATCACGCTTTCAAGAGAACTGCAGGGAGTATAGGCATAGCCTGAACGAAGCAGGAGAAGATCCGTCAGGATACGTGAAAGACGACCGTTTCCATCCTGAAAAGGATGGATGGCCAGAAATGCCACAACAAACATGCCAATAACCAGAAGCGGATGTAGTTCCCTGGTCTCAAGGGCAGTATTTGTCCATCCGACAAGCTCCGTCATAAGGCGCGGTGTATCGGAGGGCGTTGCCGTCTCACACACAATCCCTATTTGCCGGCCGTTTTCATCGAAGGCTGCAACGATGTTCTGGCTGGTTTTCCAGCTGCCACGTTGTTGTTCATCCTTGTCGCTAAAGCGCAGGACAGTGCGGTGAAGCTCCCGTATATGGTCCTCAGTCAGGGATATATGCTCCCAGGACTGATATATTTTCTTCATGGCATCAAGATATCCGGCAACGTCCTGCTCATCCTGCGTGCCGAACGATGAGGCAGCCATGTTGTCGTGAATTCTTCTGACATCGCTGTCGGACAGGAAGCTACCCTCTATACGGGTGGAAGAACCCGCACTTTCAATAGTGGCCACACGCTGAAGAGCAGAGAGCCTTTCTGGAGCTATGTTGCCGGTTGCTTTCCAGGCTCCTTTGAACTCATCGAGTGCTGCAATGATGTTCAGGAGCTCATGGGTTATTATGATAGTGCTGGCATTAAGTGTATCCATTTCTTTATCCGTTCTTATCCGATTTGTGTACCCCTGCCAGGCAGCCGGCTCCCTTTGTACGGCTGAACCGCCATTCTCTGTCATGAAGACCGGCGAAACTCAGGGCTTTCTTTTGGGGATCTTTACCATACCCAATTCCTTATCCATTTTTCTCCATTTCTACATCCCTGTAGACCGCCAATTCCCTCTGCATGGCTTAACCGGCCTTCTTTGCCAGGAAGACCTCCTTTCTTTTGGGCATCCTCACGATACCCAATTCTTTATCCGTTTTTATCCAATTTGAACGCCATTGTGTCCTCATATGTTCAAAATGTCCGCTTTTGGCCTTTGAAGAACATCCATTCCACCGCTCAAGGCTAGTTCTTCAAGGCTGTAACAGGAACAACAAAGACTCCGTCAGGCCGCTGATACGCAGCACTGGCCATGCCGCAAATCACGCACATCACGGACATTGGCTTCCCTTTTTCATCCTGCTGCAGTGACTTTTGTAATTTCAGCAACTTACAGGCTGCAGCATCGATCTCACTGGCTCCAAGTGCAATTTCAAAGGCACACCATTGTCCGCCAGGCAATGCTATGACAGCGTCTATTTGCCTGTTTTTGTAGTCCTGATAATGATACAGCCTCCCGCCAAAGGATTCCGCATAGATTTTCAGATCCCGTTCGCACAGCGCCTCAAAGAGGAAGGCAAAGGTATCTAAATCGTCAATCAGTGCTTTGCTGGTCGTGATCTGTAGCAGGGCACAGGCAAAAGATGGATCGGCTAAATGCCGTTTAACCGCCTTCTTCCTGCGGACAGAGGACAGGGGTCCTTCTGAAAATGGCAGCTGATTGTCCGTGACAAACACCCTTTCAAATATATCAAGATATCCTGCTATAGTTTCGACATCTATATCTTCTGCGTCTGCATCCCTGATATCATTTTTGAGCGCCCTGTTTGACACAGCAGTACTCTCATTTCTGGCAAGGGAACGGAGCAAAAGCCTCATTTTGGCAGTATTGCGCTTTATTCCGTCAAGACGGAAGGCGTCATCGTCGATAATGGCATCGAGACAGTTCAAAGTGTACTGGACAGCTTTTTCCAAGGGCAGACCAAGGATTTCCGGCCAGCCGCCGCGAAGAATCAGCTCAGCCAGATGCCTCAAATCTACATCGCCTGTGAAGCAGGGCGTAATATGCCCCTGACAGAGGTCCTGCAGGGAAACCCTGCCAGAAGAATCTCCTGATTCAAAAAGAGACATGGGGCGCATCCGCAGCTTTGCTATTCTTCCTGCGCCACTGTGCAGGATACCCTTGTGAGGAGGAGTGGAAGAGCCTGTAAGGATAAACTGGCCCTTTTCCGGAGACTGATCAACAGCATGCCGCACAGCATCCCACAGAGGGGGAAATTCCTGCCATTCGTCGATCAGGCGCGGCTTGTCCCCTTCAAGAATCAAATCCGGAGATATCTCTGCCAGCCTGCGATTCTGGAAATTGCCGACAGGATCACTCAAAAAAACACGGCTTCTGCTATGATGGATAGACGTCCACGTCTTGCCACACCATTTGGGCCCTTCAATGCAGACAGCTCCGAAGGTAGAGAGGTAGAGCCGAACCGTAGAATCAATAATTCGAGGTAGATATTCTTTGTGCTCCATGCCTAGCTCCTTTGTCATGCTTGTAAATCCGATAATTTTACACAAGTCAACCCGACAGATTCTAACAATCTAATCCGATAAATTTTCACAAATCAACCCGATTAATTTCTGCCATCCAGTCCGACAAATTGTAGCAGACACAGGGCTGACTGCCGAACTATCCCATTTGTCCTGTACACTGACATGCCATCTCTGCATAATACTTCCCATTGAACACTTTGCCATATCACGGCAACTGGCATGGCTGATCCTCTGCACTTCAGACAAGATCAGATGTTACAAAGACAACATTTTTTACCAGAATTATTGACTTTTCCTGCTGTTCTGACTAAAGTTCCTATACGTCATGTTCCGAAAAGCAGACGTAAAGTACCACTTTTCGGCACTATTGCTACATAAGGTTATGCTTAAGGAGAAAATTGATGAAAAAGTTTTTTATGGCTGCCCTTATCGCAGCAGCCATCTGCGTGCCTGCCATGGCC
>JAUMVQ010000182.1 GCA_030530085.1 Desulfovibrionaceae bacterium
AGACATACCTGACCGCCTGATTGATCTCTTTATACAGTTCTGCCTGCAAAATAACGGCTGCCTTTCAGCAAGAAAGAGGCAATCATATTTCAGCTTTTTGACTGATGACGAACTGTCTTCCATGGAAAAAGCAGTTCATGAAGGATATACGGAAAAGTAGGCCCCTACAGGCTGTCCGAAAACTCAATTATGAGCCAAATTTTCCTCTGGTCCCAGCAAAATTTTGCCATTATTTCAGCTTTCAGCCACATTTTAGAAGGTGGCATGTAGGGGCAAGGCTACAACTCGATGTCTTTTCTACGACTTTTCGGACAATCTCCCGCAATCTAAGCAGTCATTATCCTGCTTACTGCAGGCAAGTCATCTGCTGTTTAGCCCTGGCTCAGTGAGGCATCAAAATACTTGCCCACGCCATATTCGCTGCGCCTGAAGAAGCTGGACGGGTCCGGCCCTAAAATCTGCATCTCCCTGTTCTGCTTCTGCATGTCCAGGGCAATGCCCATTTCCTTGGTGCAGCCCGTTGAATATGTGGCATCCTTTCCTATCCAGCACTCTGGCGTAGATTCACCCAGAAGGCGGAAGCCCTCTTCTATGTCTTCGGAGGTCTGGAAATACCAGATGTTGATAAGGCCGCTTCTCTGGACCTGTTCCCACATATACATCAGATCATCGGCATCCATGCCTTCCACAAAGTGCGTGGCCGGATTGATAATGAAGGCCGTAGGCCTCTGCTTGCGCATATTGCCGACAATCGCATCGGCAAGCCTTAAGGCAGTCTGCGTCTCGCCAGGTATGGACCCTATGATGCAGGAATAGAAGATGACAGGACGCCCATGGGACTTTGCTTCGCGCATCTGCTTGATAATGCCGTCTGCATAGCCTTGCAGGTCGGTATCGGAAAACTTGCGCACGCCGGCCGAATGGGGACGGAAACGTATAGAAAGCGCACCTGTCTTCCGATCCACGTCCCAGGCCAGGATGTCCCGCGTAAATTCATGGCTGGTTTCTGTCAGGATATCCATAATTTCGGGACCATGCCCCAGGATAAGGTCTGCTTCCTTCCAGGCCCTGGCAAAGGTCACGGACACGCGCAGAAGATTAAGCGGCTCGCGGGTTCCGTCGTTAATCACCATCAGCCGCCATTCACGCAGACGCTGCAGCAGGGCATTTTTTGAGAGCGCTGAGTCCTGGCAGACATAGAACGATGACAAATACTGCGTGATGGTCGGATCCTGCTGCAAATCGCTCATGGTGGGAGCATCATAACAGAAGCCGTCCTTGACAGCATAGATGACCCGCTCTCCCCGGCGCAGGAAGAACGCAATTATGAGCAGGTCATAGGCCATGTTTTCCACGGAATCGCACAAGATCATCACTGTGCCGTGCTTGCCGCCGTTCAGGATAAAATTCCTGCCCCAGATACCCTCCATGGCCTTTTCGGCTTCTGCAAAGGACTTTCTGACATCATCGCTGTCCGGCAGATCCCCATGCCAATGCTCTGCATATGCAGAAAGGCAGATCAGGCGGGCGAGCTTGGTCTTGTTCAGTACATGGCGTGCGGCACGTATCCCCTTCACGTTCTCCATGGAAGGCATCTCATCAATAAGGGCATTCATCGTCGCACTTTCCACCAGGCTGGTGTGCCTTGCAATAATGGCTGCCTTCCTGGCCTCCCATGGGTCCAGATTGCTGGAAATGGAATTGATAAGATACGTGGTCAGGCGCTTCAGGAGCCTGGACGGAATGATGTCGTGAAAAAGCGCCACCCTGTTGATGCTCATCCTGCAAAAATCATGCAGAAGCTTTCTCTTGGCCTTGTCAAGGTTGAGGGAGGCAAGCACGCGCATGAGCCTGCGCCATACACTGCGGTACTCGCCCTTCATAAAAGGCGTGTACTCAGGCTGCATGAGCTCAAAAAACACCTTGTCCGAGCAGGGCACGTAAATCTGGTCGCGATCCATGCAGACCATAAAGCTCAGCTGCTCATAGCTGATTACGGCTTCGGGGTTGAATGACCGCAGCAGGTTGTTTTCACGAAGAAAGCTGCTGATTTTCACAAAGGATGCACTGTCGCAGGTATTGAGATGGATATCGCATACCCTTTGATAATCCAGTTTCATATGGATGAACGCTCCTGGCTTAGGGGATTATTTTTCTGTCTGTTTCAGGGTATGCCATTCCAGTGCATCGCACAAGCGCAAAACTCAGGGCTTTCCGGCTTATGCAGAAAAGCCCCAAAGCCATGTCCCGGCAGTCCAGCCTATTCTTCTTCGCTGCTGTCGGCGTCCGGATCCTGCGTCTTTGTTTCTGCTGCGGCCTTGTCCATCGGGTTTTGCAGTATGAAGCTGCGTGTCCTGATGCGTTCCACCAGGGATATGCCCCGCCCCAGGAAGCGCACGCAGTCAGGGCAGCATTCAACCTCGATGACATCGTTGGTCTGGATTATATGCCCTTCCTGGCCGTCCAGGGTCAGGTAGCTGTCCGTTGTCCCTGGCAGCATATGGAAGCGGAAAAAGGTATGGCAGTCAAAAACCATGGGCGGGATGATATTAAGGAAGGGGCAGATCGGGACAAAGTTCACCACATTGAGAGAGGTCTGCAGCAGAGGGCCTCCTGCTGAGATGCTGTAGCCTGAGCTTCCCATGGGCGTGCCCAGCAAAAAGCCGTCGGCACGCACATCGCCCATGCGCTCGCCATTGACGGAGATGTCCACATAGACCAGGCGCGCCATGCCAGAGCGGCCGATGACCAGGTCATTGACGGCAGTCCCCGAATGAATCAGGTGCCCGAAGCGGTACAGCTTCCAGCGCAGGCCTGCCAGGGAACGGTACACGTTGCCTTCCTGCAATATTTTTGAAAGCTGTTCTTCCCAGTTGTCGGGCTCTATGTCGGACAAGAAGCCGACACGCCCGAAATTGATGCTCACAAGGGGTATCTTGCGGTCAAAGACACGCCTGGCAACCCCTAAGATGGTACCGTCCCCTCCAAGGATGATGACCAGATCAAGCTCAGGATCCTGATACAGGGGAGAGTTCTGCTCTGCCACCACGACGTGCACGCGCTGGCAGTGGTTCAGCATCCAGCGGGCAAGGGTCTGCCCAAGTTCCGCAGCCTCAGCAACACGGGCCTTGGTAACGATGAGGACTGTACGCAAAGAAAGAGATTCCATAGTATCCGGTACCCCGTAAGGAAGGGAGGCAGAGCCTCCAGGCGGGTATCTGCATGCCGCAGAGGCAGTCTGCAAAACATGCGATGCATTCACTGGCTGTATCTTCTAGCACATTTTACTGTTTCCGTCACCTTGACAGCCATTTTTTTCTTGTCTGACAGCAGGATTTAACAGAACAGGCACTCTGTGCTATTGAGCAGGCATCAAGGAACAAGGAGAAATAAAGCATGCTTGGAGCTATTCTCGGAGACATGGCAGGCAGCCGCTTTGAGTGGCATCCGCTGCCTAAGGATGCCGATCCCTGGCAATTTCCCCTGCTGACAAAGGAATGCAGGCCGACGGATGACACAGCCATGACGCTGGCCGTTGCCAGAGCCATACGCAGCTGCAACGGATCCCTGGAGAATTCCGGAAAAATCCTGACAGAGGCCCTTATTGACTCCATGCATGACTTTGGCAGCCGCTACCCCGATGCAGGCTACGGTGCATCCTTCAAAAGGTGGCTCACGTCACGGTCCAGGCTGCCGTACAACAGCTTTGGCAACGGATCTGCCATGCGCGTCTCTCCTGCGGGATGGGCCTGGGACACGCTGGAAGAAACACAGAGAGGGGCTGCCCTGACAGCCAGCGTCACCCATAACCACAGCGCTGGCATAGCCGGAGCCTGCGCCGTTGCCTCAGCCATCTTCCTTGCCCGCACTGGCCGCACAAAGCAGGAAATCAGGACCTTTCTTGAGCAGACGTACCACTACGATCTGTCCCGTACACTGGCTGAAATACAGCCATCCTGCAGCTTTGACGTAAGTTGCCAGGTATCAGTGCCGGAGGCCCTCACTGCATTTCTGGAAAGCAGCAGCTGCGAGGAGGCCATACGACTGGCCATCTGGCTGGGTGCTGATGCTGACACGCAGGGAGCAATAGCCGGGGGGATTGCCGAGGCCATGTTCGGCATGCCGGAAGATCTGCAGCACAAGGCCCTGGACATGCTTGATAAAAGCCAGCAAAAAGAGGTCGCCCTCTGGCAGGACTGGCTGGCCGGGCGATGCAGGCAATAGTGGCTTGCAGTCCCTGCCTTATGTGTATACAAAACACAAGATGTCATAGTGACTGGCGTACACTGTCAGATAATACAGGTAGTGCCGGCAAAAAAAGGAAAAGCATCGTCAGGAGAAAGCAATGTGCATGAAAAAAGCTTGTGCCGGAGAGGAAGATTTTCGCATACTTATAGAAAGCAATATTTACTACATTGATAAAA
>JAUMVQ010000183.1 GCA_030530085.1 Desulfovibrionaceae bacterium
CGGCCATGCCGTTCATGATGCAGCCCATGCCGAATTCGCGCACGCCGTAGCAGATATAGTTGCCGCTGTAGTCTGCGGGATTCATGACAACAGAGGAAGGCGTCTTGGTGCCCACCGAGCCGGAAAGGTCGGCAGATCCTCCCATGAGTTCCGGTACGGCAGGAACCAGGGCGGAAAGAACATTCTTGGAGGCTACCCTTGTGGCAACCTTGGTTTTTGCAGAGCGGGCTTCGGCCAGGAAGGAGGCCAGGGCCTTGTCCATGGCCTCAGGAAGTTCACCCTTTATTCGGCGCATAAATTCCTTTGCAAGCTCAGGATAGGCAGCCTTGTAGGCCTCAAAGGCAGCCTTCCACTCTGCTTCAGCTTGTGCACCTGCCTTTCTGGCATCCCAGGCAGCCACGACGGCTTCTGGAACAGAGAAAGTGTCTGTGGAGCAACCCAGTGTTTCCTTGGTCTGCGCCGCCATTTCAGGGCCTAAGGGAGAGCCGTGGCATTTTTCGCTGTCCTGCCTCGGGGAACCGAAGCCTATGTGCGTGCGGCAGATGATGAGGCTGGGGCGCGTGGTGTCAGCCTTGGCGCAGGCTATGGCCTTGTCCAGTGCGTCAGCATCGTGGCCGTCAACAGGGCCTATGACCTGCCAGTTGAGTGCCAGGTAGCGTGCACGGACATCTTCTGAGAACCAGCCTTCCACCTTGCCGTCAATGGAGATGCCGTTGTCATCGTACAGGGCGATAAGCTTGCCCAGCTTCCAGGTGCCGGCCAGAGAACAGGCTTCATTGCTGACACCTTCCATGAGGCAGCCATCGCCTAAAAAGACATAGGTGTGATGGTTGACGATTTCGTGGCCGGGACGGTTGAATTCCTTGGCAAGGCAGGCTTCTGCCAGGGCCATGCCTACGGCAGAGGCAATGCCTGAGCCAAGGGGGCCTGTGGTGATGTCAACGCCCTTGGTGTGCCCGTGCTCGGGATGGCCGGGCGTGCGTGAGGCCCACTGGCGGAAATTGCGTATGTCGTCCAGGCTTAAGTCATATCCTGTGAGATGCAGCAGGGAATAGAGCAGCATTGAGGCATGCCCGTTGGACAGCACAAAACGGTCGCGGTCAATCCAGTCGGGGTTGGCGGGGTTGTGGCGCATATTGTGGCGCCATAAAGCCTCAGCCATGTCGGCCATGCCCAGAGGGGCGCCTGGATGGCCGGAATTGGCTTTGTCTATGGCATCAATGGCAAGGGTACGTATGGCATTGGCACATTCTCGACGGGTAACTTCCATGACGGGTTCCTTCTCTATACACGTGCGAAGCGGGATTTCCATTGTGAACACACGGAGGCGGCTTCCCTATGGGATACTCCGGCTGCATTCGTAAAACTTTCAAGTCTCTGCCTGTATGGCGGATGGCGGAAGAAAGCAGAACCTGAGACAAAAATATCGGCACCGCATTGTACAAGCTGTCCGATATTTTCGGGGCAGACTCCGCCATCTACCTGAACGGGGATATGCTTTCCGCCGTTTGCATCAAGCAGCTCGCGGACTGCCATGATCTTGCCCTCTACCATGGGCAGGAATTTTTGCCCGGAAAAACCGGGATTGACGCTCATGAGCAGCACCATGTCCATGTCAGGGACAAGCCAGCGCAGGGCACTGATATCCGTGGAAGGGTTGAGGGCAACGCCGCAGCGCATGCCAAGCTCATGTATGCGTGCAAGACAGCGCTGCAGATGCGTTTCTGCTTCCATGTGCACTACAAGCATGTCAGCCCCGGCTTTGGCAAAGTCTTCCAGATAGCGGGAAGGGCTTTCAACCATGAGATGAACGTCAAAAAACAAATCGGACACTTTGCGCAGGGAAGAAATGACCGGTGTCCCGAAGGTAATGTTGGGAGCAAACATGCCGTCTATGACATCAAGGTGCAGCCATGGAATACCGGCCGATGCCAGGGCATCGCATTCTGTGCCTAACTGGCAGAAGTTTGCGGAAAGAAGCGACGGGGATAAGATCACGACATGGACTCCTGTAAATTTTGCCCGTTTTCAGCGGGAGTACTTTCTGCTGGCTGCCCGGTGCCCTCATTGGTATTGCCAGCTATAATGAGAGCAGTCCTGATTGAACGCAGTTCCTGCAGGATGTCACCAAGAAGGGCACTGTCCTCTTCACGACGCTGCTGGTCCTTTTCCCTGCGCCTGCTGGCCAGTTCCCTGCGGCGTTCCTCAAGCTGCTCGCCTCTTGCCATCTGTTCCTGCTTCTGCTCCTCGGGAAGAGCCTTGTAGCTGGCTGTTCTGCTTAAGGCCAGCCTGGCTCCTTCAATAGTCAGGCCGCGGACATAGAGCAGATCCTTTATGCGCTTGAGAAGCTCTATAGTTTCCTCTGTATAGAGGCGCTGTCCGCTTTCACCGCGTTCCGGGACAAGTTCCGGAAATTCTGTTTCCCAAAAACGCAGGACGGAAGAGCGGACCTTCAGCATGGAGGCAACTTTTCCGATGCGGTAGCGTCTGATTACAGTCATTATCCTGCCTCCGGTTCAGGAAAAAGGATGCCGGGAAAAGCCCTGGAAGGGGCGGAAAGGACAGAGTCCTTCTTCAATCACATATACGCAGAGAATGCCATTTTTCGGGGCATTCGTCCACAGCACGAATGCGCTAATACGGCAGCCTGAAAAGCCCCGCTTATGGCAGGCAGAAGCGAAAAAAAAGGGCACAGCCTTAAGCCGTGCCCTTTTGCTGTATAATTTTAGACGTGTACGCCAAGCTTCTTTTCAAGCATGGCCACTATGCGGTCCCTTTCCTTGTCTGCATCCGCATCCTTGAGCGTTTTCTGCGCATGGCGGAAAGTCAGGCGGAAGGTAAGATTCCGGGTAGCCTTGTCCTGAGGAACAAAGAGGTCTACCAGAACGGCATCCTCAAGCAGCTCAGAACGTTTTTCCAGGATGGCATCCAGGACAGTCTGGGCTTTCATGGCCGGATCGCAGAGGACGGTAATATCGCGGCGCACGGCTGGGAAGACTGCAAGGTTTCTGAAGGCAAAGACAGCCTCATCAGACAGCCTGCGCAAGGTCTCCATATTGTACTCGGCCATCCACACAGGCCATCTGGCCTCGTATTCCTTGGCAATGGCGGGACGCACGCGCCCCATGTAGCCGATGACAGTATCTGCGACAGAGACCTCGACTGCGGGGACCAGGTAGGGATGAGAATCAAGCATGCGCACTTTCAGGTCCTTGAGATTCAGGAAGCGCAAGAGATGCTCGGTGATGCCCTTGAGATCAAGGTAGTCAAGCTCGCCGTCTTTTTGCGGCCAGTCATTGTCAAAGCGGCGTCCGGAAAGCACGATGCCCAGCATGCATGTTTCCCTGGCCGTCGTGTAGGACGCCTCGTCCTTGTGGAAGACATTGGCTATTTCAAAAAGCCTTGTTGCAACAGCACCCTGGCGCATATTGGTGCTGAGGGAGTGAAGCAGGCCTGGTGCCATGACGGTGCGCAACACATCCTGATCGGATGAGAGCGGGTTCATGACAGTAATGCGGTCTTCCACAGGCTGGTTCAGCAAATCGAGTTCTTTGGAGCCCACAAAGCTGTAGTTGATGACTTCATTGAGGCCCATGCCGCTGCCCCACCTGCGCAGGCGGTCACAGAAGGCATAGGTTGTTTCGGGAGCGCTTACGTCAGAGATGTTGCGCTCGATAGGAGGCAGGACAGGCTTGATTCTGTCCATGCCGTAGTATCTGGCAACTTCTTCGATAAGATCGCATTCCCTGGTGACATCTGGGCGCCAGCTGGGCTGGGTGACTTCCCAGGTATCGCCTGCCTCCTTAATGTCGCAGCCAAGGCCGCCCAGAATCTTCTTCGTAAAGTCTGTTCCGGGATCCTCGCCAAGGAGGCTTGCACAGCGTGCAGGACGGTAGCTGATTTTTGCAGGCTTAAAAGGAGCAGGCTCGCTGGCACAGAGCTTGTCAGAGACAACGCCGCCTGCCAGTTCCTGCATCATGGCGCAGGCGCGGTCCAGGCACCATTTGGCGTGGTTCTGGTCAACACCTCTTTCAAAACGGAAGGAGGCCTCGGAGTGCAGGTTCTGCCTTCTGGCTGTTCCCCTGATGGTGGCAGGATGGAAAATAGCAGATTCCAGGAAGACTGCCTGGCTCTCGTCCGTAATTTCGGAGGACATGCCGCCCATAACGCCAGCAAGGCCGACGGGTCCCTCGGCATCACGGATGGTCAGATCCTTTGCGCACAGCGTCCTTTCCTGTCCGTCCAGCGTGGTGAAGCGCTCGCCTTCGCCAGCCCTGTCCACAATGATGCGTCCGCCTTTGAGCTTTCCTAAGTCAAAGGAGTGCAGTGGCTGGCCGCATTCCATAAGAATGTAGTTGGTAATGTCAACGACGTTGGAAATGG
>JAUMVQ010000184.1 GCA_030530085.1 Desulfovibrionaceae bacterium
ATACATGCCCCATGAAAATGCCTCAGCTGGTACCAGCCTGCGTACAGCGTGACCTGCTCCTTCAATGATGGTGTCTATGCTGCTGTCTCAAAAGCGCAGAGAAAAGAGGGCTTGTGCTGTACCTTACCTGCCTTATGCCACGCAGCTGCACCTTTGTAGAAAAATGGTCCGTTTTTCTGCAAAAACCAGCTTGTTTAGCACATAATATCAAGGAGATATTATTAAACACCCCAAAGAAACTCTGGGGCAGCATATTTCATACCACCATAGCGCGCCCGGCCACTGCCTCGCCCGTATGCACAGAGAAAAGGCGCTCTGCCCCCTACTCCCTGTAGGCATCCAGGGAGACAGCCTTTCTTGAGGCGTCCTGTTTCCTGTCAGTCTCAGGGGCTTTTTCATCTACTGGTTCTTCGCAAGGCTCATCGCCAGCCACGGCAGGCTCAGAATCAGCCTCAGGCTCAGGGCTGCTGCTTTCTTCGCCAGCGGCAGTCTTTGCCTCATCCTGAGCAAAGGCCTTTTCATCCTCTCCGTCCCAGGATGCACCGTCATCCAGGCCGCACCAGGCATCGTCTGCTTCCTGCACAGAAGGCTCGTTTTCTGAACCTTCTGCATCATCTGCCTTGCTGTTTTCAGGGACTTCTGCGGCCTCTTCCTGTACAGCTGTATTCTTTACAGCTGCATCGTCTGCTGCATCTGCCTGCCCGGCATCGCCTGCATCGTCAGGCAGGTTTTCAGGAGCCTTTCCGGCAACGCTGTCCTGCATCTGCTGATCTTCAGCAGCAGGCTCAGCCATGGCCTCAGTCACTGTCTCAGGGGCAATCTCAGGAACAGCCAGTGTTGGCACTGCAAGCCTTGAGAGGCCTTTCAGGCAGGACACAAAGGCGCTTATGCGGCGCAGTCCTGATACAGGCTTTTCAGCCACCCCGAGCAGGAGGGAAAGATCCAGATCTGCAGCCACGCCCGCTGCTTTCAGGGTCTCGGCACATCTCGGGCAGTATACAAGCACCCTGTCCGTCTTGGCTGCCGTCTGCACTGCCTTTTTCAGCCTCGCCGCACATTCAGGCTCAAGCACAGAGGCCTCGCCGCCTGCACCGCAGCAGGGCACGTCTATCTCGCGCACTGTCCCCCTGAAAAGAGGTGCCAGGGCCCGCAAAAAGGTTTTGCTTGCACGGTCAGCGCAGGGCACAAAGAGGCATCTGCCTTCCATGGAAAGCGTGCCAAATCCCAGCATGTCTGAGAGGCCTGCCAGGGGCGAGCAGGTAATCCCGCAGGCTGTCAGCCAGCGCTGATCATGCGGCGATACAGTCACGATTTCTGTCACGCCCAGGCTGTCCATGGCAGCTTTCAGCTTGTCTGCCTGAGCCTTTGCCTTGTCGTGCAGGCCAAGGTCCGCAAGGCCCGCACCAGTATCGGCCACAATGACGCCCAGTTCATGCTGGCGGCACAATTGTCCCAGGGCCATGGCTGTCTTGGGCCACGCTGCGCAGAAGGAGGCAGGAAGAAGGACATTGCTGACGCCTTTTAGGGCACATTTTGTATACAGGGGAGAGAATTTTGCACAGGCCAGGGTCAGGGCATGCCCAGGCCTTGCCAGGCGCCCTGCGTGAGCCAGCACATGCTGGCGCCTCAAAAGCCTTGCAAGCGCTACTCCGTCAATACCCTTGTGGCAGGCCTGGGTGCACTCTCCGCACATAAAGCAGTGCCATGCAAGAAGCGGATGCTTTGCCAGTTCTGCCAGATCAAGGCTATGCCTGTGCAGCATGGGAGAGACATGGGTGCAGCGCCCGCAGTGATCGCACTGGGCTGTCATGTCTTCTATCTGTTTTTGCAGCCTGGCCAGGCCCTTCTGCCTCTGCTCGCGGACCCTGGCATCGTCAGACCTTGCAAAGAAGGCTGAGAGGCGTTTTTTTACTTCCCGCACCAGCCAGCCGGCACCAGATGTCTTTGCATCGTCACCGGCACCGCACTCCTCAAAGCCTGGCATGGCGTGCAGGAAACGGACCCTGGCATTGTGGATAACAACTGTTCCGGCTTTTGCCAGTTTTGTTACCAGGGCTGCAACGGCCTTGTCAGGATCTGTGCCCTCAAGTCCGCCAAAATGCAGGAAATCATCCTTGCGCATAAAGACAGCCTGGGTCATATCCGGGCCGGACAGCCGTCCTGCCTGAACTGCTGAGCCCAGCCAGCGCGCGGTACGGCGCACGCCGGGCACGGCAGAGGATGTGCTGAAGCCGCCAGCCATGCATTTCTCCAGGCGCATGCTGTCCCACACGGCCTTGTCAAAGTCCTGCGGCAGCTCAATGCCTTCCCGCATAAGGACCAGATACCTGCCATGGGCAAGATCAGCCGCCTCGTTAAGCGAGGCCACCAGCGACTCCTTTACCGGCAGCACAGACGCACCCATGGCCTCGGCCTGGCGCATCACAGGATCAGCACTCTCGGACGTTACCACAATGCATTCCGCACAAGGCACATCCAGGGCATGCCGTACTGTCTGAACCAGTGCCGGATTTGCATTTTCAGCAAGGACTATGACGCTGGCCAGAGGGGAAAGCGCCTCGGCAGGCGGAAGCTCGGGTAGCATCTTGGGATGCATTGCAAAGCCTGCCATGGCAAAGGCTACGTCAGAGGAAAAATCCATGCCCTTAAGCAGGCCGTCTTCATAGGTATTGTGCCCGCAGTGCTGTGATGCGCCTATGAGGTAATATGCTTCTGCACATCGGCCCAGGACAAGGCCGCACCCTTCTTCCAGGGCATACAGCGCTTCCTGCAAAAGATCGGCCCGTAACAGGGCAGAGACAGGCCTTATGCAGAGCACCTTGCCATAGCCCTGCCTGAAGGCCGTAGCAAAGATTACATCCAGATCGGCAGCAGTCCTGACGCCGTCAGGGACGCTGTCATGCGGCATTGCATCCTGCCTGGCGGCATTTTCCGGCCTGAAAAAGGCCTGAGCACCTGCCAGGCGGCAGGCATGTGTGCGGATGCCAAGAGCACCGGCCGCCTTCAATATGGCCTCCGAGGCCTTGTCACTGCCTTTTTCAGAAATCAGGACAAGCAGGGCATCGCTGAGGCTGACAGCATCGCGGTTTTGGGGTGCTGGAACATTGACGGGCTCGTCAATATCAATGTCCATGAGCTTCTGCTCCCGAACCACGGATGGAGCAGGTGCTGGCTCTTTTTCCCTGGCCTTTTCGGAAAGGCGCATCTTCCGCACAAGGGCAAGCAGCCAGACAAGGTAGGCTATGGCTATGACAGTGCCCAGGATGGCTGTAAAAATGAGTCCATACCATGAGGCCGGGACCACGGAATAGCCTGTTATGACGGCTTTTGCAGCCAGGAAGGGATAGGAGGCAAGGCAGAAAGCCTTGGGGCGCATGCCTGCTATGCCAAGCACAAAGCCGGCTGTCACAGCAGGAACGGAGCAGCAGAGAAGGACAGCCGTTGCCAGGAGGCAGTACTCAAGAGGCAGCTGGGCTCCAGGCAGGGCTGGCAGATGGCTGCGCCGCCGCATAATCATCCAGGCCCGTATGCTGTCGTGCAGGAAAAAACGTGTTATAAGGCAGGCAAGACCGCCTGCAAGGCAGAGCTCAAGGGAGGCGATGAAGGTTCCGCTGTAAAACCCGAGGCTTGATACCAGAAGGACAATGGTATCAGCGTCAGGCACCAGGAAAAAGAACATTGCCGCAAAGCTTGCCAGAACAGTCATGCAGGCCGATATGAACGGCATGCTGCCTGCATATTCAGCCAGGGCACTCAGATGGTACGGGCTTGAGAGTATGCTTGCACCGCGATCAGAATAGGCTGCCAGAAAGGCTATACACAAACGAAGCAAGGCAAATAAGGCCGGTCTGATAATACGCTGCTGCATGGTATCCCCGATACAACCTGAAGAATGAGAAAGATGATTTTGGCAGGGGGAAAGGCCCCTTAAAACACCTGTTTTTGTTCACAGATGGCACAGTTTTTGTACTCTATGCCTGCCTGCAAGGCAAGAAATGGCGCCTCGCGTGCGGCATGCAGAAAAAGCCGTCTGCCACGCTTCTGTGCCGGATTGCCGCTGCTGATATTTTTGCACTTATAATTGTCTGTCCTGACTAAAGTTTATTACCGTGTGTGCATGCTGCTCTGAGGCTTTGTTTATTGTGCATGTTGACAACATGTCACGATGCGCTAATTTTAACTTTAAAGACACCATCTATCGTCCCCAGCGTATTATTTAAGGAGAGTAGAAATTATGTCTGACAGTTCTCGCAAGCAGGATGCTTCTGCTACCTCTGCAGTAGCAACGAACTCATACTTCCCACCCCTATTTTTGATGAAAAAATACGATAAAACACGTAGTTA
>JAUMVQ010000185.1 GCA_030530085.1 Desulfovibrionaceae bacterium
CTAATTTGTTGAACAGGCTCTGAAAAAAATTTCTAAATAAATTCATATATTACTTGCCTTATATTTTTTTATCGTCTTGCTTTGCCGATACTCAGCAACTACATTTGCAATGATGGGAGGCACTGCATTTTCTACCTGCACATATTGTCTTTCGATCCACAAAACTCAAAGCTGTCAGGAAATATCTGCAACCCTGCCGACTCACGAATACTGGCAGCACAATCACGTACATTGTGTAAAGCAATGTTGTCTGCAGACGACAAATCTATGGCATTCATAGGAAATTCCTTCTTAAGGGCGAGGGAGCCCATCAGCAACTGGTGTGGGATAGTTAAAACGGATTGGAATAATACACCATCGCCTGTTTTCCCTATCAGATTTTTACAAGTCTTGTCACGCCTTTAATCCACCCGATCCGCCTGACTGCCCGGGCCAGGCTGTCTTCTACCTCCCTCATCCGCCCAGCCACCTCTCCTTTTTTTACAAATCGCAAATTCTCTACTTGACACTTCAATCTAAACAAACTACTTTCATCGCCATGCCAACGTAACACACTGGCACAACCATTCCCAAACACTGGTCCCCGGCACCTTCCGGCAAAACCCTCATTCCCCTCAACCCCCTCTGGCAAAACACTCTTAGCAGACCCCTTCTGACACAGCCGCCAGAACTTTTTAAAAAAATCTTATTTTTCTTCTTGACATACCAAACAAAAGAATCTACCTTTCTTTCACGCAGGGACGGATTGCCCCAAACCACCTCTTCCCTGCAGCATAAATCACACACAGGGCAGCACCCCTGAACATCGCCTGCAGCGGCACTATATAAACCCCGCAAGGAGGACAGATCATGCATACGCATTCTGCCTTATATCATAACAACGCGTTCTTCCATAAGCCTTTATCCCTGCTCGTAACACTCTTTATCTGCTTCTTTGTGTCAGCTTGTGCAACACAAAAAGCACCTTCCTCATCCCCTGCCGGCACCCTGGTAGACAAAAGCCTGCACGAGGCAGCCGGCAAGATACGCGCTGACTTAGCCATCCTCACCGGATCCGCCCAGCAGCACGATACGGCATCCCCCGCAAAAACCCTGTCTGCTCCCATGACCTTGCGCTTTGAAGGGCCGCTGACACAGGCCATAGAAAAGATCTGCGCAAGCTCAGGCTTCAGACTGTCCGTCGTGGGCAAGCCCAAGACTCCGCCAACCATTGTGCACATAGCGGCAGAGAATACCCCCGTCATCTCCATTCTGCGTGACATAGGCCTGCAGACAAAGAGCAACGAGCTTCTGCGCATCATCGAAGAGGCAAACCTGATTGAGATTGTCTTCCTGGCAGAAGACCAAAAGTCCCAGCCTCCGGCAGACCTCTCCCGCAAAAGCTGACCGCAACCCCGCATCTCACTCCAAAACACGCCTCAAAAAGCATAAACCTCACGCCTGCAAAAGCACCGCAATACAACGAGTAAGATAACGCCCAAAGAGAACGCTTATGAAACCCTCCTCCATAGCGCTCCGGACGGACCTGCAAGCAAGTCCTTCCTGCCCCTGCCGTCCCCTGTACTCAGTCACACCTAAGTTTCTGAACGCAATCCCCAAAATTCTCCTGGCAGGCATCCTGCTTGTTTCACAACCAGCAACAGCATTCAGCACTGCCGCCACCCCAAATGACGCAGAGGCAGCCAGCCTTTCCGCCCCAGCTTCCGCAGCAGCAGACTTCCAGACTGAGGAATACATTGCCCCGGGCTACCCCTTAGGAAAAGACGAGCAGGTCTTTGCAGGCCTTTTTGCAGACAGCAAGAGATCCCCTGAAACCCCAGCCACTGCAGCAAAGCAGCAGGCAAAGGACATGCAGGAGCTCCTTGACCTTGATGCAGCTCATGCCAGGTCCTGGCAGGAGAAGCAGAATCCGGACAAGGAAGACAAGGACAGCGGCAATGACTCCCTGACGTTACGCGAGCGCATGGTCAGGGACTGCGCCAGGACCATAAGCTTTCAGAAAGCCTGCGCCCTGCGCTACCAGGAGCTCAACAAGGCCTGCGAGGAACGGGCAGACCTTTTAGGCAGCATATTCAGCTTTTCATCCCTTCTCATAGACGGGCACATCCTGCCGCCGGTGCTTGGCTTTGCAGGGCCCGTCCACACGCTGCATGACAAGGACAGCGCCTCTACAGTCGATGAGACCTACACCATCAGGGCCCAGGCAAGGATTGTGAGCATTGCTCCCAGCTGGCGCGATTATCTCACCCAGAACTTTGAGGCCCTTGAGATACGTCCCGAATGCCTTCCAAAGTCCTCAAAGGAAAGAAGCATCTGGCAGGAAGCCGTGAGATCCGGCTGGGCCGAGGGCAGGGCCCAGGCAGAGGAAGTCTTTCAGCAGAACATGGAGAGGCTTACTGCCGACTACCGCGGCATGCTTAAGTTTTCCATGCTCTACAAAAGGGGCCTTGTGTCTTTGCCGGTCATGGCCAAGGGGCACATTCCCATCAGGGTCGGCAAGACAACCCTTGACATTAACCAGACAGTTTTCCGCCTTACAAGGCAGAGCCTTTTTCAGAACCCACAAGAGGATGCCGCAAAAGCAGGGGACAGGCGCAAAAAACCTAAAAACCCCAAAAGGCCATAGTCCCGTAAAAACCCTAGCGGCATGAATTACAAAAAAGGAGCAGACATGACAGCAAGCCTTACCTTTCCCACTCCATTGCACCATGAGCTTACCCAGCAGCAGTGGGAAGAGATACTTACCTGGTGCGCAGAACAGCAGGCATCGGACATAGTCCTCTGCCCTGACGACAAGATATGGATGCAGAAGGACGGCATCTGGCAGGCAGTGTCAGACTCCTGCATCACGGATGCGGAGATACAGTACATGGTCAACGTCACCTCGGGCCAGTCCAACAGGGCAGGCTATGTGAGGGCTGGCCACAGCCTAGACTATGCCTTCGGGCTCAGGGTGCCGGGACAGCGCGGGGTGCGCCAGCGCTTCCGCGTCAATGCCACCTCTTCCAACAAGGGCATCTACGTGGTGTTGCGCATCCTGCCCAGGGCCATCCCGGTCCTGGAAGACATGCAGCTTCCTGATGAGCTTGTGCAGAACCTCTACCCCGATGCCGGCCTGGTGGTCATTTCAGGGGTAATGGGATCAGGCAAGTCCACCCTGCTGGCAGCAGTCCTGCACAGGGCCCTGCTTGAAGGAAGCCCTGCCAGGCAGATACTGACCCTTGAAGACCCCATAGAGTTTGATTTTTCCTCCATTCCCTGCCAGGAGCGCTCAGCACCCATCACCCAGTCAGCCATTGGCGTGGATGTGGAAGACTGGGCTGGCGGAGTGCGCACCCTGACCAGGCGCAAGGGCGAAATCGTCATGGTAGGGGAATGCCGCGACCGGAAAACAATAAGCTCCCTGCTCTCCACCGTGGAACAGGGGGTCGCTGCCTACACCACAGTGCATGCCCAGGATGTAGCCCAGACCATGACCAGGATCATCCACCTTTTCAGGAAGGAAGAGCGCGATTCAGCCATGGCCGTGCTCTTTGCCAGCATACGCCTCATCATCCACCAGAGGCTTGTGCCCCGCAATGCAGAGGCAGGGAAGCCGGGACGCACAGCCCTGCGCGAATACCTTGTCTGTGACAGGGACATCCGCATGCGCCTCTATGACCTTGAGGCTGCAAGGCTCATCGAGGGTGTGCGCCAGCTTGTCGCAAGCTGCGGGCACAGCCTGGTGCAGGATGCCAGGGACAAGTACGGCATGGGGCTCATAGACGGAGACGTGCTTAAGAGCATTGTCCATGAGCAGGAAGGAAGAAGTTCTGCAAAAGGATTTGTGCGGAGCACCTTGCAGGGTAATGCCTCGGGCAGTTCCCCCTATATTCCGCAGGGTATTGTACATGGCAGATACCAGGGCAGCAGCCAGAATCGCAGCTTTCAGGCCCGCACTTTCCAGGCAGGCACTACCGGCCAGGCAAGCAGCACCGGTCCTGCCAGGCCAGATGCCAGGCCGTTTGTCAGGCCCTCTGGAAGCCCATCTGTCAACCCCTCGGGCATACCTTCTGAAATGTCCTCTGCCAGGCATTGTGGCAGCCCGTCTGGCAGCCCATATGGCAGCCTCTCTGGCTGTCCTTCTCCCAGCCCCTCCATGCCGTCCTCTGAGAGACTCTCTGGCAGAACCTCCGGCATAGCACCTTCTGGCAAAGCATCTTCCGCCAGAGTCCCCTCCGGGCATTTTGCACAAGGATCTTCCTTTCCCGGAGCAGGGCATATCGGGGCACCATATTCAGGAGCAACACATATCGGAGCACAGCATAT
>JAUMVQ010000007.1 GCA_030530085.1 Desulfovibrionaceae bacterium
GGTCCTGATTGCAGGCCCTGGTCTTTGAGCCGCCATGCTTTCGTACTGGTGCCGGCACAGAGGTATACGTGCCGGTGCTTGTGTCAGAACCTAATATAGTTGTTTTTGTCTTGCTGTCAATAATATTTTTTAATAAAATTATCCGTGGAAACTGAATGCGCCAGCCCGGATGCGCCCCTGTCCGGCGTCGCTTGCCCATGCGGGGCTCTTTACATCTACCGCCAGCCGGGTAAATACTCATTTCTATGCTGATGCAGGCCAGAGGATGCTCTTTAAAGCGGGGGAGGACGGGCTTGAGCAATTTTGACTGCCATACGCTGGCAAGGGATACAGCCAGTACAGAAGAACTGTCTTCTGCACGTCTAAGCGTTCTTATTGACCACTGCCGTGATGCGCAGGCCGCCTGGAAGCAGGTTCCTTTTCTGCTTGATGGGGCCTGCTTGTGGGACGGCATGCCTCTTATGGGAAAGCATGTCCTGGTAAAGCCCAACCTTTTGCGGGCGCAGGCACTGGCCTGTACCAGTCCTGAGGTTGTGGCAGCAGCCTGCAGCTGGCTTCTGGACATGGGAGCCAGGGTAACTGTTGCCGATTCCCCCGGTTTTGGATCGGCAGCTGGCGTTGCGTCAGCCATCGGGCTTGATCCTCTGCTTAAAAAGCTCGGGCTGCATGCTGAGCCCATGCGCGGGCGCGTGCCCGTCCGCCTGCCTTCAGGTGATGAAATCTTTATTGCCAGGACAGCCATGGAAGCGGACTGCATTCTCTCCTGTGCCAGGCTTAAGGCCCACAGCCAGATGCGGCTCACCATGTCCTGCAAAAATCTGTACGGCTGTGTCCCCGGCTTGTATAAGGCTCTGTACCATACAAGGCAGGGCTGTGTTCCCGAACAGTTTGCTGCCATGCAAAGTTCCATCCTGGGCTTCCTGCCGCCGGTGTCCGGCCTTATTGATGCCATCTGTGCCATGCACGTGACCGGTCCCTCTGGTGGAAAGCCCTATAACCTGGGCCTTCTTGGTGCCAGTGCCAGCCCCGTGGCCCTGGATGAGGCCTTTTGCCGTATTACAGGCAGGGACCCGGAAGATGTTCCCTTGCAGAAGGCATTTATCATGGCCAATCATCCGCACTGCTCGGCATCAGGGGCCGTGGTACAGTATCCGGTGCTCTCCCCGGAGGACGTCTGTGTTTCTGACTTTGTCCTTCCGGAGGAACTGATGCATACGTCCTTCAGGCCTGGACGGCTTTTGAAAAGCTGTTTCAAGCGCATCTGGGACGGGATGTTTCATTGAGAAAAAGGCGCTCTTCTAAGCGCATAAGGTATTGGGCGGCAGCAAGGTGCAGGCCGCTTCTGATTCAGTCAAGGAGCTGACATGTCTATCATTCTTCCCGGCGAGACGGATCTCTACGCCATCACGGATGAACGCCTTTCCTTAGGCCGCAGCCTTGAGGAAGTGGCCAGGGAACTGCTGGGTGCCGGAATACGCATCCTGCAGTACAGGGAAAAGAAAATGCACGACGGCGAAATGCTTGAAAAATGCCGTCTTTTGCGCCGTATCACCAGAGAGTACGATGCCTGCTTTATCGTGGATGACCATGTGGACATTGCCCTGCTCAGCCATGCCGACGGCGTGCACGTGGGGCAGAATGACATACCCTTGTACGATGTCAGGACCCTGGTGGGGTCCGTCATGGTCGTTGGTGTCTCCACCCATGAACCTGAACAGGCTAAGGCAGCATTCAGGGACGGGGCAGACTATATAGGTGTCGGCCCTATTTATGCCACCAAGACCAAGGAAGACGTCGTAAGCCCTGTGGGCTTGTCCTATCTTGACTGGGTCAAGGCCAATATTGATATGCCCTTTGTGTGCATAGGCGGCATCAAGGCCCATAACATTCATGACGTTGTGGAGCACGGTGCGCAGTGCTGCGCCCTGGTCTCAGAGTTCGTTTCTGCCCCGAATATAGGAGAGGCAGTGCAAAAGGTGCGCAAGGCCATGCACAGCTGACGGCTGGCCCCCTCTTATCCCTGCAAAGCTTAAGGCGGACGCGGCATACGCTGTGTCCGCCTTCTGGTTCAGGGACATCAGAGGTATCTGTATACAGTCAGGCTGGGTCAGGACTTTGAGCTGCAGCCTGCGCTGAGGCTGTGGCTTGTCTCATATCTTGCAGTCCGCAGCAATGTGCTTGGTCTTAGTTTGCCGCTTTGTTGCAATAGTCACAGTATGCATATGCGTCTTGCGCTATTCTGCAAATACAACGTTTTTGCGCAGAATCAGGTAACCAAACAGGATATCTTAATATAAAGATATCTTTATGAAGGAAGTGTGTAATGGCCAGAGAAGTACGTAATATCATTAAGATAGACAGGGATTTGTGTACAGGATGCGGACAGTGCGTGCTGGATTGCGCAGAGGGCGCCATAGCCATTGTAGATGGCAAGGCCACTGTTGTTTCCGAAAGCTACTGCGACGGGCTGGGCGCCTGTCTCTCAGGCTGTCCGCAGGACGCTCTGACCATTGAGCAGCGCGAGGCGGATCCTTTTGACGAGGAAGCGGCCATGGCGCATGTGGCAAGAACAAAGGGAAAGGACTCTGCTTCCTGTCCTGGCAGCACTGCCTCTGAAGCCAGGCAGTCTGCGGCTCCGGGGCAGGGCCAGCCTGGCTTTGTATTCCCCATGCATGGTGCTGCAGGAAAACCGCACGGCTGTCCTGGCAGCGCTGTCAGGGATTTTGTGCCCCAGGGCCCCGGCATGGCGCAGGCTCAGTCTGCAGGGCAGGGGATGCGCAGGCTGACCTGGCCTGTAAAGCTGCGCCTTGTTCCGCCGCAGGCTCCTTTTCTTGCCAATGCCCATATTCTTCTGGCAGCCGACTGTGCCCCTGCTGCTTCTGCTCTTTTTCATCAGGAAGCTCATGGCAAGGTTGTCCTTATTGCCTGTCCCAAATTTGAGGACGGAGATGCGATAAAGGACAAGCTTGTCTCTATCTTGCGCTGTGCAAAGCCTGCCTCTGTTACCGTTATCCGCATGGAAGTCCCCTGCTGCAGAGGCATAGCGGCCATATGCCGTGAAGCCTGTGCTGCCTGCGGCATGGAAGACAGGGTCACAGAGAAGGTTTTTGGCTGTGACGGCCAGCTGAAGCAGCAGTCCTAGTATTGCGGCATCCCACCAGAAAGTTGTTTTTTTGCAGACACAAAAGACCCGCAGGACAATATCTTTGTCCTGCGGCTTTATATTTTTCAGCACGGCATTACGTGAGAATGTCTGACGCAAATATGCCATGCTTTATGTACAGCAGGGAAAGCAGCCACCATATATAGTAAACTAGGAGGTATTATGAACATCACAAGAAGTGACTGCTTTCTTCTTTAAGAATTTCCTATATTCCTGCTTTTGTCAAGTACGGCAAAAGCTGTATAACAGTCTGAAATTATCTATAAAATTTAGGACTGCCCGGGTGCAGGCAGGGGTCCGGCCATATGCCGGCAGGAATAAGGATAGCCTGTCAGCGCCTGTTTTTTGTCTTTTTCCTTGTCTTTTTTGTCTTCTTTGATTTCTTGGGCGTGCTTTTGATGGGAGAGGTCACGCTGGGCGTGTGCTTGTTCTCGTCCATGGTATAGGCGGCAATGCCTGCTATTTCATTGGCCAGGGCCTCTTCAAGGCTGCGGTCGTCAAGAACATGCCGCTCATCTGAGAAAAGGCCTATGCGGACCTGGGTGCTGCTGACAGTGTTGTGGGCAGAGATGCTTCTCAGCGAGGTCTTGTTTTCGGGGACGCGCCTGCGCACGACAAGAAGGTCGGCTAAAAGAACGGAGCCATGGCCATGCATGGCACTGACTGCGCCGCCATAGCTGTTGCGCACGTTTGCCTCCATCTGCTCGCGTGTTCCTGATCCGCGGTACAGGATGATGGTGCTGACAAGCCTTTCTGAACGGCTGGGCTGGCTGCCTATTTCAAAGCCGTGCATGCGGAGCTGTTCTGTGAGACGCTCAGCAAAATGTCCTGCCAGGCCCTTGTGGTCGGAGATGATAACACTGGCCGTTTCCCCAGCGGACCTGTCCTTTGTTTTCAGGGCAAGAGACCTGCTGATTACCAGATCCTTGGGGGAGCTGGGATGCGCTGTCTCTGCTGCGTAGCTGTTGCTGGCAACCCTGTGCTTGCATGCTGCCGCAGGCAGGCACAGGGCCAGGATAAGAAGGCAGGAAAAAAAGGTATGGGAAATATATCGTTGCATTGTTGTCCTTTTGTGCCTCAGGCAGCTGCCGCAGGCGGCTGTCTGATGATCAGGCTGATGGTCTGTCTGATAATCAGGAACGGGGGAAGGGAATTTTATCTGGACCGCATGGCCCGGACAAGATCCCTGGCCAGCCGTGCCCCGAGGGCATCAATGGCAGCCTTGCGCTCCATGTTTCTGCCAGCAACACTAGTCCTGTATTCCTGGCTGTTGTCGGATCCGTCATAGAATCTGCAGCTGATATCGGCATCCATGGCCCAGATATCAAAGGAAGTTCCCTGCTGCAGGGAAACTCCCAGACCGACAGCAGCACCTATGCCCGAGCCGACCAGGGCGCCTGTGCGCGTGCCGCTGACAAGTCCTCCGCCCAGCATCCCAAGTCCTGTTCCTACAGCTGTGCTGAGCAGCACGTCCGATCCTGACGCTTCGTTTTCCGGCGTCGATTCTGCAAGATAGATGTCATAGATGCGGATATCTATAATGACGTCTGCATCCTGCTCTTTTTTCACCGCACGTATTCCGAGTTCGCTTTGCAGAGACATGCTGACAACGGTGGCAAAGTCGTCACATCCCTCCACCTTGGAGCCTGAAGCCCTGACCAGCACCGCGTCCCCTTCCTGCACCGGAAGGGAAACAGTGACAGGCGTATGCTCCGGAACTTCCCCTGTCGGCTTTTTGGCAGAGCAGCCATGGAGAACAGGCATCAGGAGCACTGTGAGCAAAAGGAACGGCAGGATGACAGCTTTGAGTCTGGTATTGTGCATGGCGGACTCCGGCATATTGCTACTTTTATTAATAATATAACAGAATGAATTTGTATCGTCCAGTTCTCTGCTTTTTCCCTGTACAGGCCGTCTGAAAGCTGTGCCAGGCAGGGATTTTGTACGGAAAAAAGGATGGTTTTGTGCCTGCCCGGAAGCTGTACTGTGAAAAGCTTTGCTTGACCTGACTAGTATTTTTCGTATTCTCCGGTTGCAGCAAATGCGGAGGGACAATGGGCACAAAGCTTATCATCGTAGAATCACCGACCAAGGTGAAAAGCATTGAAAAATTCAACCTGGGCAAGGATTACAAGATTACAGCCTGCGTAGGGCATGTGCGTGATTTGCCGTCCAATACGCTGGGCGTCGATGAAAAGCACGGCTTTGAGCCCCAGTATGAAATTATTCATGAAAAAGAAAAGCTGGTGTCTGAGCTGCAGTCTGCTGCCAAAAAGGCTGAGACTGTCTATCTGGCGCCCGATCCTGACCGCGAAGGGGAAGCCATTGCCTGCCATATAGCCAAGCTGCTTGAGGGCAAGGCAAAGGATATCAAGCGCATACAGTTTAACGAAATTACCAAGAAGGCCGTGCTTGAAGCCCTTGAGCATCCGAGGGACCTTGATATCAATCTCTTTAATGCGCAGCAGGCCCGCCGCATCCTGGACAGGCTTGTGGGCTATAAAATTTCTCCGCTGCTGTGGAAGACTGTCAAAAGAGGCATCTCTGCAGGCCGCGTGCAGTCTGTGGCCTTAAGGCTGATTGTGGACCGGGAAAAGGAACGCGAGGCCTTTGTTCCTGAGGAATACTGGCTGTTCCGTGCCCTTCTTGCCAATGAGGCCCATGAGACCTTCAAGGTTGATCTGGCAAAGGCAGGCGGCAAAAAGGCTGCTATCACCTGCAAGGAAGAAGCTGACGCCCTGGAACAGTCGCTGGAAGGACATGACTTTGTTGTAAAAAATGTGGAGAGCAAGGAACGCGTCCGTAACCCCCATCCGCCGTTTACGACCTCTACCCTGCAGCAGGCTGCCAATACCCGTCACGGCTACTCTGCCAAGAGGACCATGGGCATAGCCCAGCGCCTCTACGAAGGTATAGAAATGAAGGACGGCAGCATCATGGCGCTCATCACCTATATGCGTACCGACTCCACCCGCATATCCGATGAAGCCAGGGAGGCTGCCGGCAAGTTTATCCTGTCAAGCTTCGGGGAAAACTACCTGCCGCCAGAGATGCGCAACTTCAAGGTCAAGGCCACTGCCCAGGATGCCCATGAGGCAATCCGTCCCATTGACTCTTCTGTTACGCCTGACAGTGTCAGGGATTCCCTGTCAGAGGAGCAGTATGCGCTGTACAAGCTCATCTGGTCCCGCTTCCTGGCCTCGCAGATGGCCTCAGCCGTCTATTCGGATACACTGGTAACCGTCAGCTGTGGCGACACAGAATGGCAGGCCAGGGGCCAGCGCCAGATTTTTGACGGCTGGACCAGGGTCATGGACGGGGACAAGGACACGCTGCTTCCTGAAATAGAGAAGGGTGCAGTGCTGGAACGGCGCGCCATCGAAAAGGAACAGAAATTTACTCAGCCCCCTGCCAGGTATTCGGAAGCAGCCCTGGTGCGCTCCCTGGAAGAACTGGGCATAGGGCGTCCCTCAACCTATGCCACCATCATCTCCACCCTTGAGAACAGGGGCTATGTGGACAAGAAGGAACGTGCCTTTGTTCCGACAGAACTGGGCAGGGTCGTCTGCCAGCAGCTGATGGAATGCTTTGCCCAGCTTATGGACGTGCATTTTACGGCTGACATGGAGACCCAGCTCGACATGGTGGCCGAGGGCAAGGAAGGCTGGGTGGAACTGCTGACAGACTTTTCCAGCCAGTTCAATCCCGTGCTTGAGCAGGCTGCCTCTGCCATGAAAAATTTCAAGGGCGGCATGGAGACATCCCTGAAATGCCCTGACTGCGGCAAGCCGCTGCTCATCCGTTTTGGCAAGGCAGGAGCCTTTCTGGCCTGCTCAGGCTATCCTGACTGCAAGTACAGCAGCAATTTTGTGCGCGATGACTCAGGCGCCCTCAAGGTCTGTGCCAACGATGTCAAGGTAATGGGCACCTGCCCTGAATGCGGTGCGGACCTTATTCTCAAGCGCTCCCGCACAGGCTCCCGCTTCATTGCCTGTTCTGCATACCCCAAGTGCCGCCATGCGCAGCCCTATACTACCCATGTCGCCTGCCCGAAGTGTGGCCAGGGCGAGCTGGTGGAAAAGAGCTCCAAAAAAGGCAGGCTTTTTTACTCCTGCAGCCGCTATCCTGACTGTGACTACGCCATGTGGAACGAGCCTGTGAACAGGGCCTGTCCTGAGTGCGGTTCGCCATATCTTGTTGTCCGCAAGACACGCCAGGGAACGGAGCTGGCCTGCCCCAACAAGGAGTGCGGCTATACAGCGTCTTTTAGTGAAGAAAACGTATAGCAGGCAGTTTCTGGCAAGGTGATGCCGGCAGGATAGGGTTTCTGCCGGCATTTATGTCCGGACGGAAGCAAAAAAAATACTGAAAAAAACAGCCTATTTGAGACTGTTAGGGGACAGGCAGCATCTTCATTGAACATTCAGTCATTCATATGTAAGTCTGCTACTTTTTTATTCTTTTCTTCTATTTCGTTTAGGTGTATGGTACTTGACAAAATCTAGTACACAGTACTAGAAATCCTCATCTTTTACGATAAGCCGGGATACCACCAGCTTGCCGTAAGAGCCTGTGTCTTTCTTTGATGCGCTTGTTTCCTTTGTGAGGACAGCCGAAACCTATTGTGGCAGTGCTGCTGAAAAAGCCTTTTCCTTTGGAAAATACTGGCAAAACAGGCACCTGCCGGGCAGACAATGCCCTGCAACAGAAGATTTCCAAAGAAAATATGATCAGCATATATGATCAGCATAGCGGAGTCACAGCATGCGAAAATCAATACTTTTATTAAGCCTTCTGCTCATGAGCCTCCTTCTTGCTTCCTGCGAGGACGGGGGCGAGGCCGGAGGGCATGCCAATGTGCCTTATGTGAAGGTGCAGGACGTGGTCTGCCAGGACGTTCCCTGGCCGGCTGATTATCTGGCTACTGCTGCCGGTTCACGGGCTGTTGATGTCCGTGCCCGTATCCAGGGCATCATTGAAAAGAAGATGTTCAGGGAAGGCGGCTATGTACATGCCGGAGAGCAGATGTTCCAGCTTGAAAGGGCCCAGTACGAGGCTGCCTACGATCAGGCCAAGGCTGCGTACATGAATGCCGAGCGCGAGTGGAACCGTATCCGTCCCCTGTACAAGGCCAATGCCGTCTCCCAGAAGGACAGGGATGCAGCCCTGGCCCAGTATGACAGCACCAAGGCTGCCCTGCGCCAGGCTGAGATTAACCTTGAGTACTGCCAGGTCGTGGCTCCGGTGTCAGGCTACACTTCCAAGGAAGAAGTGACCGTGGGCAACCTTGTGAGCAACAACTCCCTGCTGACAACGGTAAACCAGACCGACCCCCTGTATATCGACTTCTGCATCTCGGCTCCGGAACGCATGTTCAGGCAGAAGCTGCAGAGGGAAGGCCGCCTGCGCTTCCCCGACAACAATGTCTATGAAGCCAGGATCCGCCTGACCGACGGCAGCATGTACGAACGCACCGGCATCATTGACTTCATTGATTCCCAGGTGAAGGTGACCACAGGCGACATCAGCGCCAGGGCAACTTTTGACAACAGTGACAACACCATTATGCCCGGCCAGTACGTGCGCGTCTTCATGATAGGCGACGTTCTTCTCAATGCCGTCATTATTCCCCAGAATGCCGTGATGATTACGGATTCCGGCGCCTTCGTCATTGTTGTTGACAAGCAGAATGTCGCCCACCGCACCCCGGTAAAAATCTCGACCAGCATTGGCCAGGATTATCTCCTTGAGAGCGGTCTCAGCGGCGGCGAGCGCATCATTGTTGACGGCATGCTCAAGGCCGGAGACGGCACGACTGTGCGCTACGACGACCCGAACGCTTCCAAAGACGGGAAACCCGCTGCGAAAGCCCAGTAGACCGGTGAGGTGAATCTGAATGGCCGCATCTGTCAGACCAAGTATCTTTATCAGGCGCCCGATATTGTCGAGCGTCATCTCCATTATTATTACGCTTGCCGGCGCACTTGCCATGAACGTGCTGCCGATTGCGCAATATCCTGACCTTATTCCGACCACCGTCAACATTTCGCTGAACTATCCCGGTGCCTCGGCACAAACCATAGCAGATACTGCTGTAGCCCCCCTTGAAGTACAGATTAACGGCGTTGAAAACATGCTCTACATGCAGTCAACGTCCTCGTCAGGCGCAGGCGTAGCCCAGGTCAATGTCTATTTTGCCCTGGGTGCCGATCCTGACATGTGCCTGGTCAACGTAAACAACAAGGTGAACCTGGCCCAGACCCTGCTGCCCAATACGGTACGAAGTCTGGGCATCTCGGTTACCAAGCGTTCGCCATCGTTTCTGCAGCTGCTCTGTATCTATTCCGATGATGACAGGTACAGCAGCATTGACCTGGCCAACTACATGGAAATCAACATCCTGGATGAGCTCAAGCGCGTGGAGGGCGTCGGCGAGGCATCGAGCTTCGGTCCTTCCTCCTATTCCATGCGTGTCTGGCTCAAGCCGGATATGCTGGCCAAGTATCATCTGACCGTTTCTGACGTGGCCCAGGCCATATCGGACCAGAACCAGCAGTTTGCCCCCGGGCGCATGGGCGATGAGCCTGCCCCCTCGGACACCATGATGAACTGGCAGATTGATGCCAAGGGACGTCTGGTTACTGCTGAAGAGTTTGAAAATATTATTGTGCGCACGGGCAAGGACTCCTCTAGGCTTCTGCTCAAGGATATAGCCCGTGTGGAACTTGGTGCCCAGAGCTATTCAGTCGAAGGCTACTACAACGGGCATATCTCAAGGCAGGCTGGCGTGTATCTTCTGCCTGGCGCCAATGCCATTGCCACAGGCAACCGCGTTACTGCCAGGCTGGAAGAGCTGCGCAAGGACATGCCCGAAGGCATGAAGCTTGAGGCACCTGTTGACACCAACGACTTTGTGCGTGCCTCCATCAATGAAGTGAAGCACACCCTTGTCGAGGCCATGGTGCTGGTCTTCCTGGTCGTGTTTCTCTTTTTGCAGAACTGGCGTGCAACCATTATTCCCTGTATCGCCGTTCCCGTTTCGGTTGTTGGCACCTTTGCCGGCATGCTGGCACTGGGCTACTCAATTAATACGCTGACATTGTTCGGCCTGGTCCTGGCCATCGGTATCGTGGTCGATGACGCCATCGTTGTGCTTGAAAACGTGGAACGTATCATGGCTGCCGAGCACCTGCCTCCCAAGGAAGCGACGGCCAAGGCCATGCACGAGGTTACCTCGGCCCTGATAGCCATTGTGCTCGTGCTCTGTTCGGTCTTTATCCCAGTGTCCTTCATGGGCGGTCTTGCCGGACAGATGTACAAGCAGTTCGCCATCACCATCTCCGTCTCTGTTGTCCTTTCAGGTATCGTGGCCCTGACGCTTACGCCTGCTCTCTGCTCCATCCTGCTCAAGGGGCACTCCGAGACGCATCTGCCGCGCTTCTTTGTGGCATTCAACTACTTCTTCGGCAAATGCACGCACAGCTATGTGCGCACAGTCCGTGCCGTGAAAAACCGCCCGGTTATTGCCATGGGCGGCGTTGGCGCGGTCTGCGTCCTTTTGTATTTCATCTCTGCCGTTGTGCCTACCTCAATGGTGCCCAATGAAGACCAGGGCTATACCCTTGGCGTTGTCTTCCTGGATGACGGTGCATCCGGTCACAGAACCCGCCAGATAAGCGAAATGGTTGAGGACTTTGCCAGGCAGGAAAACAAGGTCGTTAAAAATACCGTTGTTATCAACGGCTTTGACCTCTTAAGCTCCTCGGTCAAGTCCAACTATGCCACCTTCTTCTTAGGGCTGCAGCCGTGGGAAGAAAGAAAGGAAGAAGGCATGGACGACGTTTCCCTTATAGGACGTCTCATGCGCCTCAATGCCATGCAGCCCTCTGCCATTGTCTTAGGCTTCTCTCCGCCGGCTATTCCCGGCATGAGCGATACCGGCGGCTTTGAAGGCTACGTGCAGATGCGTGCCAATGACACGCTGGACGTGCTTGAAAAGCAGACCAATGCGCTTTGTGCCGCTGCCATGAAGAATCCTGCCGTAGGCAGCTGCCAGAACCTCTTCAGCACTGGCGCACCTGTTGTCTATGCTGATCTGGACCGTGCCCGCTGCAAGGACATGGGCATATCCCTGACAGAAGCCTTTACAGCCATGCAGGGCGTGTTCGGCACCTATTATGTCAATGACTTCAACTATATGGGCAGGACCTTCCAGGTGCGCATGCAGGCTGATTCCAGTTACCGCATGAAGGCTGAAAACCTGGACGATGTCTTTGTCCGCAACGATAAAAATGAGATGGTGCCTCTGTCTGCCCTGATTACTCTTGAGCGCAGAACCGCACCTCAGGCAGTTACCCGTTATAACGGCTTCCCTGCCGCCCGTATTACAGGCAACCCTGCCGACGGCTACAGCTCCGGCCAGGTCATGAATGCCATAGAAGAGGCGGCCCGCGAAGTGCTGCCTACAGGCTACAGCATTGGCTGGGGCGGCAGCTCCTTACAGGAAAAGCTGTCCACTGCTGACACAAGCATCGTCTTCATTATGGCACTGGTCATGGTCTTCCTCATCCTGGCAGCACAGTATGAGTCCTGGTCACTGCCCGTTGCCGTTCTGGCCTCCGTGCCCTTCAGCGTGCTGGGTGCCTTTGTGGCACAATGGGGACGCGGCCTGACAAACGACGTGTACTTCCAGGTTGCCCTGGTGACGCTTATCGGACTTTCGGCCAAGAACGCCATTCTTATCGTGGAATTTGCCACACAGGCCTGGCGTGAAGGCCGTGACTTAGGCGTTGCTGCCATGCATGCAGCCCGCCTGCGTTTCCGTCCCATTATCATGACCTCGCTTGCCTTTATTCTTGGTGTTGTGCCCCTGGCCATATCCACAGGCGCCGGTGCCCACAGCCGTCATTCCATCGGTACGGCTGTTATCGGCGGCATGCTCTTCTCCACATGTATTGCAACACTCTTCATCCCCTTGTTCTTTATCCTTGTGAGCAAGGCTTCGCTCTTCATCAGGGGCAAGGCCGATCCGAACAAGGGGAAGGGCAGCGAAGAAGAGGAGGTAAATGCCTAGTGTCTACGATCCTTTCCTCCAAGCTGTTTTCCAAGATGCTCCTGTTCCTGGGCATCGGGGTTATGCTCTCTGCATGCTCCTTTGCCCCGGACTATGAGCAGCCCAAGATGGATATCCCTGAGGCATGGACGAAGCTGACGCCGGCTACACAGCCCCTCAACACGGACTGGTGGAAGCGTTTTAACGACCCCGTGCTCAATGCCATGGTGGACGAGGCCCTGAAGAACAACCAGGATCTGGCAGCCTCCATGGCCGGCATCCGCCAGGCTGCTGCCCAGGCAAATATCGGCTCCTCATCGCTGTGGCCCTCGGTCAGTGCCTCGGGCTCGGCAACGGCCACTGGCGTGTCTGAAAAGCAGGCCAACTCTTCCTTTGGCGCCAATATGCCATCTTCCAAATGGTTTACAGCCTATCAGGGACAGCTGGCTGCAAGCTGGGAACTGGATTTCTGGGGTGCCACGCGCAACCACTACACCAGGCTCACCAACATCATGCTGCAGACAGCGCTGAAGCATGAGGCCTTAAGGCTGTCCATTGCCGGGCAGGTCTGCCAGAGCTACTTTGCCATGCTGTCCTACGACATGCAGCTCGCTACTGCCAAGCGCACCCTGGCAACACGTGAAGAGGCCCTGCGCATCTATACCAGCAGGTACAAGCTTGGCGAACTGACGGAACTTGACTGGCAGCGCGCCAAGGCCGAGGTCGAAACAGCCAGGGCATCAGTCCATAACAACACCATGGCCCTGGACAACTGCGAGGCTTCACTGCAGGTCCTTTTGGGACGTTCTCCCAGGGAAATCTGGAAGAGCCCCGAGCGCGGTGCTGCCATCGACAAGCTGCCCAATCCTCCGGCCATTCCTGAAGGCCTGCCTTCAGAGCTGCTTTTGCGCAGGCCTGACATCAGGGCCGCCGAATTCGGCATCATGGCCTCCAATGCCGGCATAGGCGAGGCCAGGGCCCAGTTCTTCCCCAGCTTCTCCATTACAGGTGCCCTGGGCACGCTGGCAGCCGGTTTTGGCAATTTGTTCACTCCTGCCTCCGGAACCTGGGGCTACGGCGCCTCCGTGGGCCTGCCTATCTTCAGCGGCGGTGCCCTCTGGTATAACCTGAAAAATGCCGAGGCTCTCAAGGAAGAGGCCATTGCCACCTACAAGAGCACTGTTATGAGTGCCTTCAGCGATGTACGCACCTCTCTGACTGCGCAGAAAGAGTCTGACAATGTGGTCAAGGCCATGCAGGCCCAGGTTGACAGCCTGCGCAAGGCCGCCAGCATTGCCCGCCTGCAGTACGACAACGGCTACACTGACTACCTCACCGTGCTTGATGCCGAAAGGCAGCTCTTTACGGCCGAACTGTCCCTGGCTTCTGCCCTGCAGAACCGCCTGAACAGCATGGCCCTGGGCGGCGGCTGGGAAGATCCCAATGTCAGACCTTCCTTCCCCGTCATTAATGCTGACGATGTAGTGGCGGCCCAGAGAAAAGGAACTGTCGGCGTCCGGGCCGAAAAGGCTGCCGAAAGGGCGGCTAAGCAATAAGCACTGCCTGTGTCCTGAAAACATATTTCCCCCTTCTGCGGGGATAATCCGTGACTCAGGCCCCTTTGCAAGCAAAGCGGTCATCGGGGCTGTCCCGATGGCCGCTTTTATATTTTAAGAAATTTTGTCCAGACCCTAAACAACAGAGCATGTGTGCCGATAGATATTCCTGAGAACGTCAGGAACCAGTTCCGGTTCCCGTTCCGGACAAGCCCCGCCACAGTCTGCGGACCAGGTTTTGTCATTGGTATGCCATGCAGATAGGAGAGCCCTTTTATGAGGATACATGCTGTCTTTAGAAAGTGCGCAAAAAAAAGCCTATTCTGCACAAAAGTCATTCTCTCCCTTGTTTTCAGCCTGGTGTTTTTTGCCGGGACTGTGCAGGCAGCCTCTGCATCCCTTGCAAAAGACGGAATTTCAGCGGTTTCTGCCGCAAATGAGACAGGCGTTCAAAAATCTGACAGCAGGAAGGACAAGAAAGCAGCGTCAAAGGATTCTAAAGCCAGACAGTCCCAGACCACCCAGGCAAAGCATAAGAAAAAGACGGAGGCCAAAAAGCCTGCCGCAGAATCTGCTTCTTCCAGGGGCCTCCACGGGGCAACTTTTGGCTTTGAGACGCAGCGCAGCAAATCATACTGGAGCAATAATGGCCTAGACGGCGAGGCGCTTATGAACCATGCCGTCAAGTCAAGGAATAAAAAATCAGCCCAAAAGCCGGGAACAGCAGTTCAGCAGACTCCATCGCACCCTGAAAACAAGAAGGGCATGCAGTTCAGCGTGGAAAGCGAGAAATCTGACTGGCGCGCCCTGCCTGGCGAGAAATTAGGCGAGGATGTTGGCATGAAGGGCCAGCACAGGATGCGTGCCTTTGCCACTACTGAAGAAGATGACCTGTCACTTGGCCTTGGCCCCGAAGTCATAGTGCGCGACAGGCAGAATACCACCACGTATACGCAGGATCCCAGCCAGCCTGATGTTGATGCAGGCGTAGGAATGCGTATGGAATATTCCTGGTAAAAAGGCTCTCCAGCAGACAAATTTCCGTGCCCGGGAGGAGCGTATTATATAAGCCTCTAGTTTATAAGATACGCTTTGGCGGTACATCTGCGGTCACAGATGTACCGCCTGAATTTTTCACGGGCTTTGAACGAACAGCTGTCATTTTTATGACAGACATATCGTTGTAGCCTAAAGGCTCCAGCCGGCATAACGCTGTTCGCCCAGTCCGCTTGTAAGAAGATAACTATCTGGTATTACTATGTTTTATACGGCCCATGCGGCCGTTTTTTTTTGCCCTGCAAAAACAGCCAGGGGCAGCGGAAAAAAGCAGTTCCGAACAAGGGGCGTACCGGGCAGAAAACCAGCGTCCAATTTCTGACAAAATGCAGGGCAGTGCTCTCAAAAAGAGGCAGGCAAGCCATATTTTATAGCTGAAAACAAGTACTTATACGCTTTGGCACACTTGATGCTTTTATAAGGCTGTCTGTTAATTTTTGTTTTCCTCGTTGTTTTTGGGAGCGTTGAAGATGGCCACAGCCACACCTCAGGTTTTTACAGTCATGTCAGGCAAGGGCGGCGTTGGCAAGACCAACATAGCCGTCAACCTGGCCGTAACTCTTGCCAGTGCCGGCAAACGCGTGGTGCTGCTTGATGCAGATTTCGGCCTGGCCAACGTGGACGTGCTTCTGGGCGTCTATCCCCCCAAGGACATCTTCCATCTTTTCAGCAGGGGAACAAAGCTTGACGACGTGCTCTTCCCCACTCCCTTTGGCTTTTCCATTCTTCCTGCCGGCTCCGGATTCAGCAAGGTGACGCAGCTCAAGACTGGCGAAAGGATGGAGCTCTTGCAGGCCCTTGAGCCTCTGGCCGGGTGCATAGACGTGCTCATTGTTGATACTGGCGCAGGTGTGGGCGAGACAGTCCTTTATTTCTGCATGGCAGCCCAGGAAAGGCTGCTTGTGCTGACGCCCGAGCCCACCTCAATGGCTGATGCCTATGCCCTGATTAAGGCGCTCAAGAAAACGCACGGCGTGGAAAAGTTCAGGGTATGCGTCAACATGTGCCCCTCTGAAAGGGTAGCCAAGCAGGTTTTTGCCAGGCTGTGCGATGCCTGCGACCAGTTCATGACAGGAGTCAGCCTGGATCTGGCAGGCATCATTCCCCAGGATCCGGTTGTGCGCACTGCGGTGATGCAGCAAAAGCCGTTTACGCAGCTTGCTCCTCAGAGCCCCGCCTCAGAGGCAGTGAGGAAGCTGGCAAAGACCGTCTCAAAATGGCCTGTGCCAAGAAACCCCGGCGGCAATATTCAGTTTTTCTGGAAATCCATGATTATGCACTAGAAAAAAAGCCCGCTGTACATCCGACAATATAGATTCCGACAAGAAATATCTGGAACGAGAAGGAAGAAGACCATGTTTGCCTGTTTGCGTAAGACCGTTGCTCCCTGGCAGTTGTTTGAAGAAGGCAGAAAGAGCTTTCAGGAGTTCAATGCAAAGGAGCAGGAATCAATCGTCATGGAGTACCTGCCCAAGGTGCGCTACCTGGCCCAGATACTGAAAAAGCGCCTGCCCGCAACCATGGAGTACAACGAGCTTATCAATGCCGGCGTCCTGGGTCTGCTTGATGCCCTGAACAAGTATGACCCTTCTTCCAGGAATGCCTTCTCCACCTATGCTGAAAACCGTATCAACGGTGCCATGAAGGACGAGCTGCGCAGCCGTGACCCTCTGTCCCGCGGCTCCAGGACACTGGTAAAGCTTCTGCGCCAGGCACAGGATACTTATGAAAGAAAATACGGAAGGATCCCCTCCGAGGCGGAACTTGCCAGAATGTGCAGCCTCTCAGTCGAGGAAGTGCGCAGGGGGCTTACTGCCATGGAACAGCAGATGGAGACACAGGATATGTACCAGCTGGCAGAAACACTGACCAATGACGGCCTTGGCAGCGGCGGCACGCCCTGCAACAACGCCATACGGGACGAAGTTGTCGAACATATCCGCGGCTGCCTTGCAGAGCTCAATGAGCGCGAGCAGTTCATCCTCTCCATGTCCTATGTTGAGGAATGCAGCCTCAAGGAAATAGCTTCTGTCCTCAAGGTCAGCGAAGGCCGTGTTTCCCAGCTGCGCTCACAGGCCATACGCCATCTGTCTGACTGCTATAACCGCCGCTACGGCAGGTAGGTTGCTTGCAAGCCGTATCTTTAGTTTTTCCCGTCTTCCCACCACTGGCGTGCCTTTGAGAGCAGAAGGTCTATATCGCCGGCAGAGGCAAGGCTCAAGATTGCGCTGAACTGGCGCACGGCCTGCTGGGAGTGGGGGTTAGCCTCAAAGAGATAGGAGTACATGGCCGCATCCTCGGTAAGCATTTTTTTGGCTGCGGCAAGCCTTCTCCTGAAAGAGGGCGTAATAAAGTCGTTCAGGCTGGTATCAAGGGATGTCTGGGCGCAGAAGGCAAGGGATGTGACAAAGTTGATATTGTGTATGCGTGCCATCGCCTTGTCATGAGTTTCGGCATCCGTATCAAAAAGCCTGTAGCCAAGTCCTGAAAAAAAGCAGCATGCTATGGCAAAACCCGTATCAGAACAGCGTGCGCGGACCATGGCAACAGGAAGATCGTCCAAAGTATCGTGCATGGGCCCGAAAAGAGGGTGGGTGCCCACGACGTCGCCCTGCCAGCATTTGAGCATGCAGGCAACAGGCCTTTCCTTGACAGAGGTGATGTCTGCCAGGACCGCATCCTTTGGCATGAGGGGACAGATGGTGTGCAGCACTTCTTCTATGGCCGGCACCGGAACGCAGAGGATGACAAGGCGCGCTTTTTTAAGGCAGGAAAGGTCATCCATGGGCAGGTCAAGTCCTGCCATGCCAAAGCCTGCCGCAGCCCCCTCCTGCATCAGCATGCTGCCCATGCGTCCTTTTGAGCCAAGGATGCAGATGCTGCCTGGTTCTGACAGGAGAGCCTTGTCTCCTGTCCATTTTTCCGTTTCCTGTGAGGAAGCCTGTTTTGTGCCGGCAGATGAAAAACCGTTAGTCATCAGCAAATGCCTCAAAAATATGCCAGAAGCCCGGGAATGACTTGGACACTACGGAGGCATCGTCCATAAGCCTGTGTATGTCGCAGGGGCCGGCATCAGTGGCGCGCAGTGCAAAGAGGGCCTGGCTCATGGCCATGCGGTGGTCGTTGTTGGTGGCAAGATGAACGCCGTCAAGGGTAATACGTGCCTGGGACCCCAGGCCATGGATGGTCATGCCGTCTTCATGCTCTTCCACCCGGACGCCTATGCGGCGCAGGCTGTCTGCCGGAGCCTTGATACGGTCCGATTCCTTGAGGCGCAGGTGGGCCACATTGGTAATATTGGTAGTTCCGTCTGCAAAGGCGGCCAGTACGGCGACAGTAGGAACCAGATCCGGGCACTGCGACATGTCGCAGTCTATGCCGTGCAAGGGCCTTGGCACAATGGAGATGTCATTGCGGACAAAGGTCAGCGATGCCCCCATCTGCTCAAGCAGCGACAAAAGCGCCTTGTCTCCCTGCAGCGAATCCGCCCTGAGCCCGCGCACTATGGCGCGCTCTGTGCCAAGCGTGCCTGCGGCAACAAGGTACGATGCTCCGGACCAGTCGCCTTCCACGTAGAACTTGCCGGCATGATAGGCGCCAGGCTGGATCTTGATGCGCACGCAGCCGGGTTCTGCATGGCGCAGGGTGCGCCAGTTGACCATGGACCAGTCTGCGCTGTCTGACGTGTCCTCTCTTGTCTCCACTACAAACTTTATGCCGAAATCGGCCATGCACTGCAGGGTAAGGCCTATATAGGGCCAGGAAACAACCTTTTCGCCTGTGAGCGTGAGCGTGGGTATGCCTCCTGCAAACTGCGGGGAAGCCAGCAGCAGCCCTGAAAAGTACTGGCTGGACTCAGCCATGCTTATGGCAAGGGTATGAGGGCCTGTATGCGGGACAAAGGGCAGGCTTTCTATGGAAAGTCCTGTGCTCTCCATTACAAAGGGCGGATAGCCTTCCTTTCCTTCCCAGGTAATCTTGCAGCCAAGGGACGCAAGGGCTGAGGTCAGGGCGCCTATGGGCCTTTCATGCATGCGCGGGGCGCCATGTATGCGGAAAGATCCCCTGCCTGAGGCCAGGACTGCGCTGAGCAGGCGGCAAGTAGTCCCTGACTCATGCACATAGCAGGACAGTGGCTCATCTGGCGTTCCTCCGCACAGCCTGCCGCCTGTTCCTTCTACACGCCATCCGCCAGGCGTATCTTCCAGCTCTGTAAATACGGCACCGGCCTGGGACAGAATTTCCCTGGTCTTGGCAGTGTCATCGGCGTCCAGCACGTTGCTGATTATGCTTGTGCCGTTGGCGAGGGCAGCTGCTATAAGGTATCTGTGCGAAAAGGATTTTGATGCCGGGGCAGTTACTTGAATCATGGCCTTCTTCCCATGCTTTTATTGCGCTGTGTCGTCAGGATCCCACATCCTGTCAAGCTGAGGGCCTGCGGGATAGGAGCCCAGGATGCGCAGGTTGGTGCAGAGCCCTTTTAAGGCATCCAGCACGCCTGAGTATTGCTCCTGCAGGATATCGGTTTCCACATCGACAAAGAAAATATAGCGCCAGCACTGGCCTGTCATGGGCCTTGATTCCAGCTTGCGCATATTGATCTGGTTTTCGGCAAAGAGGTTGAGCACAGCAGACAGGGCACCAGGCTTGTCTGCCAGCGTGAACAGGAGCGAAGATTTGGTGCTCCCGTCACCCCTGGATTTCTGCTGGGCCAGGCTGCCCAGCTTGTGCTGATCGCCTGCCCTGGAAATGATGACAAAGCGGGTCCAGTTGCCCTTTGCATCCTCTATGCCCCTGGCCAGCACGTTGAGCCTGAGCATTTCGGCAAGATTGCCTATGCCTATGGCTGCTGTTCCAGGATTGTTCTGGACCATTCTGGCAGCTGCGGCCGTGGATTCAACAGGGACAAGGGACGCCTGGGGCAGGTGTGTCCTCAGCCATATGGCGCACTGTGCCAGGGGCTGGGGATGGGAATAGACGGTTTTGATATCGCTGAAGTGCTCTGAGCTGCTGAGCAGGCAGTGCGAAATAGGGGCATACAGCTCTGCCAGTATGCTTACCGGGAACCTGGAAAAGAGGTCAAAGCTGACTCCGACTGTGCCCTGCAGCGAGTTTTCCAGGGGTACGACGCCAAGATCGCAGATGCCTGCCTGCACGTCCTCAAAGATCTGCACAATATCCGTGCTGGGCCTGAAAGAGGCGCTGTGTCCCAGGTATTCCACGCCGGCAAAATAGGAAAAGGTTCCTTCAGGTCCCAGATAGGCAACACGCAGCGGTGTCTGCAGCGATCTGGAAGAAGAGAAGATTTCCCGCCAGATGGCAGTCAGGGCCGAGGGCGGCAGCGGGCCTTCGTTGTGCGCAGTCAGGCGTTCCAGGATTTCCTCTTCCCGCTGCGGCTTGAAGACGGCGCTTTTGCCGCTGGCCTTGATGCGGCCTACCTCCAGGCTGAGCCTGGAACGCTCGTTGATGAGCTTCAAAAGCTTGGCATCAATGGCATCTATGCCTGCCCTGATGGCAGCCAGCTGCTGCTCGCGCTGTATATCGTCACCTGTCCTGGTACTGCTCGTAGCATCAGACATATCAGACCTCGGCTATCTCTTCCTTGATGCGCATGCCAAAGTGCCTGCCGGCTACGTCGGTACGGACCAGTACCTTGTCGCCGGGCTTCAGAGACACAACGCTGACGGGAATGCCGCCAGGTGCCGTGAGGCGGATGGTTTCGGCATTTTGCAGGAAGACAGCGCCGCTCTTTTCCCCGTCCTTGGTGGAAACCGTGGCTTTGACAAGCAGCATGGGACGGATTTCCATCTTGATGCGGCCCACAACTGCCGTCATGGTTTTGCCGTCGGCATCCACAATCTCGACTTCCGATCCGGACTTGAGCTCTTCCAGGTAGCAGGTTTTGTCGTGGGGCAGGCGTGTATAGGCGTGGACGGCGCCGGCATTGATCCTGAAGGGGCGGGCAGCAACATATTCATTGTGCTCTGTTTCAGCGTGCACCAGGAAGGTAAAATCCGAGGAATTGCCCACCAGCATGCCCTGTCCGCGCCTGAGCATGGAAATGGTGTCGCAGCAGACGCGGTGGCCAAGGCCTACCTGCCTCACTTCGGTGACAACAGCCTCTTCCAGGCATTCCTGGCCAAGGCTTATTTTGCAGTGTTTCACGATCTCCTTGAGATCGCAGATGGCCTCGGGCAGGACAACTACTCCTGTCACGCCGCGTTCCAGAATGCCGGAAGCAAGCTCTGCCTCCTTGAGGGAACGGGCCTCTGCGTAGACTGCATCGGACTGGGCCAGCAGGTTTTCAACCGGAATGATTTCCCATCCGGGAGCAAGCGTTGCCATGCCGTTTCTGGAGGCTTCAAGATAGGCCTCCTCGTCTTCCTTGGCTGTCAGCGCAATGCTTGTAACATCCTCGCAAGCCAGCACTGTGCACCTGGCCAGCCCCTGGACCATTCTGACATGTTCTTTAGGGCAGATGATGCCGTCTATGCCTGACTCAAGCGCCAGGGTAACCTCTTCCTTTTTGAAGGGCAGGGCCTTGAAGAAAATGGCAGCCATACAAATTATTCTCCCACGATTTTGAGGGCGGTATCGACGTCGGCATCCTCATGCACCAGGGCACGCAGGGCGCGGACCATCTGTACGCGGCGGGGATGGGCGAAGACATTGCGTCCCATGGAGAGGCCGCTGCCGCCGGCTTTCAGGGAGTCGTAGACCATGGAGAGGCAGTCACGGGTGGAATCCATGCGGGGGCCGCCGGCAATAACAACTGGCACGCAGCATCCGGCAACCACATCAGCAAAACTGGCCATGTCACCAGTGTAGGAGACCTTGACGATGTCGGCACCCAGTTCGACGCCAACGCGGGCGCAGTGGGCCACGACTTCGGGGGCGTAGGAATTCTGGATCTTGGGACCGCGGCCGTACATCATGGCAAGCACGGGCATGCCCCAGTTGTCGGCGTGCTCGCATACGCGGCCAAGATCGGCCAGCATCTGCTCCTCGTTGGGGTCACCCAGGTTTACATGGACAGAAACGGCGTCAGCTCCGTGACGGATGGCTTCTTCCACTGTGGCAACCAGGGATTTGTAGTTGCTGTGGGGGGAAAGTTCGGTAGAAGCGGAAAGATGAACGATAAGGCCAATGTCGGATCCGGCACGGCGGTAGCTGCAGCGGATGAGCCCCTTATGCATCAGGACTGCGTCAGCACCGCCCTGGGCCATGTCGTTGACGGTCTCCTTCATGTCGGTGAGGCCCTGGACAGCGCCCATGGAGACGCCGTGGTCCATGGGAACGATGATGGTGCGGCCGTTATTGCGGTTGATGATGCGTTCGAGGCGGATTTGTTTGCCGAAGTACATTGGAATGCTCCTTTTGTGGACGGGGGTGTGCGGATCCGGCGGCAAAGAAAAAGGCCGCCGGCTTGAAAAAAAGCCTGCGGCCTATTGAGCTCTGAATTTTAAGAGGGCGTCAGCAGAGCTCCCGACCACAGGCTTTGCTAAAGTACACAAAATAGAGCCAACCACCGAGGTTGGTATTTCTGTACGAAGCTGTGGAACGGGAAAGGATCATTGAGACACTCCTCAAAATTAGAAAGTGGTTTCTGATACGCTCAGGAAACATAATTTGTCAAGGACAAAATTAAACTTTTATTCTCCGGGAGGATTGCTGGCAGGAAATACTCCTTGCCGTCAGGTTGTGCAACGCTGTGGAATTCTGCTGATTTTAAGAATTCAGCTTGGCCACTTCAGTTTTAAGCACGCAGGTCTTTTGGAAAAAGGCCATGCCCCAGAGGGAAACTTTCCAGCCTTTCTTCCTGATTAGCGGCGCCGCATACTTGTTCGTCTTGATCTGCAGGATGGCTTCCTCTGCCTTGCCTGGAAGCTCACCTTCTGAAGTGGTGCGCTTGGTTTCAATCACGGCAGCACGCTTGTTTTTCGTGTCGCGGAGTATGATGTCCGGTCTTCCCTTGCCATATTCCTTATTAGACTCGACTTTCCAGCCGGTGAAGGTGAAGAGCCCCAGAATGAAGGCATGATAAAAATCTTCACGGGCATCGTAATAGCTTAAGGTGTCCTCCATCTGGTCGCACAAAAGCTCAGTCACTGCCTCGGTATCGTCTGCCCAGAATGCCTTGAAGAGTTCCGTCCTGTCTATGTACTGGACCTCATTGTCGAACCATTTGGAAATAGCAGAGGCAAAAATTTCCAGGACTTCCTTGTTGGGGATGGCAAGGACAGTCATTTTCCCATCAGGCTTTATGCCGTTCATTTCTATCTGTTCAGGACTTGCCTTGGTGAGATAGCCGGAGAAGTACAGGACACATCTTTGTATTGCCTGATTATTGGCAAATGCCCGACATCTTTCATTTTGTTCCTGAAGCGTCAGTATATCCGTTTCCTGCAGCCCCTTGCCCTGCCATGTGTCTTGCGCAGGATATGCCTCTGTCAGGCTTTTTTATCCTGTCTGGAACGACGGTCCTGGCGGAGCTTCCGTGTTTCCAGGCGGTGCTCGATAAAATGGCCGCAGTCTGTGCCGCAGGGCACATTTGCTACCGGAAATTCAGCTCTTGCCATTGCCTTGTGGCCACCTCCTGAACCTACGTCATGGAAGCAGGCATCAGCCAGGCGACCCACATCGCGCGTGCCGTTGCCCCTGAAGATGACAACGGCCTTTTCAGAACGGACAATGCCACTGACAGCTATCCAGCGCAGCCCGTGCACGCGGGTGAAGAAATCTGCAATGGCCACCAGCATGTCGGCTGTTTCCACATCCCCCAGGAAGACCTGGGCACCGGTCCTGCGGCAGTGCCTGAGCTTTGAGCAGGCACTGGCAAAGTACGGAAGCCACTCCCTGAGGTACTCGCTCCGTACTACTTTCCTGATAAGAACGGGATCAGCCCTGTTTGAGAGCCACTGGTAGGCATCAAGGTCGTCCTTTCCGCCGCTGCGTTCAAAAAGATTGGTGTCGCAGCGTATGCCCAGCAGCATGGCCGAAGCCAGGCTGTGGCTGGGACGCAGGTGCAGCGCCCGCAGGTATTCCGTCAATATGGTGCAGGCAGCGCATTTTTCAGGCTGGATATCCAGGAATCCAGGCTGCTGTATGCTGTACGGGACTTGCGGCAGGGGATGGTGGTCTATAATGACAGAGAAGGGGATGTCCTTGTAGCTTTCGTTATGGTGCGGCTGTGAGTCAACCAGGGCAAAATGCGTATATTTGCTTTTCAGCGCCGCCTTCCAGCGTGTCATCCTGATATGCAGCGTGCGGATCATGGCCAGGTTGTCCGGCCTGGTTATTTCATTGATATGGCAGATGTCCATCCTGGCCCTGTCAGCCACAATGCGCTTCAGGGCTTCGGCAGCGCCCATGGCATCAGGATCGGCATTGACCAGTATGCACCAGCGCTGCTCCCTGCTGACAGAGTGCAGCCACTCCTTGAGCTCGGCTATTTTTTCTGCGCTGACAGATAATGACATCAGTTCCTCCGTCTGAGAGTCAGCCTGGATTGCGGTGCATGAGGGGATTGCAAAGGCAGCTGTCCTTATGCTGCAAGCATTGGGCTGCAGCCGGAAAGCAGAAGCCTGAAATGAAGGACTCCCGCCTCCGGCTGTGCACAATGTTTGCTATACAGCTGTGAGCTGCCGCCTAGATAAGGGAGCGGCTCTGCCAGTTGTTTTCCTTTGCCTTGCGTTCTGCCTCTGAACCGCCGATGACGCAGATGCGTCCCTTCTGGGCTGTTTCGTGCATGACTTCTGCAAAGTCGCGGAAATCCTGGGCCTTTGTGGAGAGCACCTCGTCGCGTATCTGCTGCAGGTGTTCCTCGCTTTCATTGTTCAGCCAGCGGCTTAAGGTCAGCCTGCCTCTGGCAGGGGGCAGAAGGTATGAGTCTAGGTCGCCAATGGTTCCCACGACAGCCCTGTTGAGATCGCCCTCAGAGAGGGCAATGTGTTCCAGATGGGAGGCAATGCCGTCGTAGGCCGAGAGCGTGGATTCTACATTGGGATCGCGGTAGCTGGCGCACATGAAGTTGCCGGTCAGGTAATCCAGCGAGCAGCCGCCGCCATAGGCGCCGCCAAGGACACGGACCGTTTCCCACAGGTAGCTGCGGCTCATGTGGCGCAGGATGACGCTCTGCATGCCGTGATACTCGTGGCCCAGCTGGTACAGGTTGCAGCCCTTGGCAACATAGTTGACCTGGCTCTGGGTGGTGAAGACCTCTGCCTGGCAGGGAGTGGCCAGGGCAATGGTCTGCGGTGCTGGACTTGCTTTTGCTCCGGGCAGTGCCTTCAGCAGTTCCTCCTGGCAGGCAAAGGTCTTGTCTATCTCGCTGGCAGAACCGGTGCAGAACAGCACCGAGGGCTGGCAGGCCACCAGGATGTGCCTGAGTTCTTCCAGATCGGCCAGAAGTTTTGGATGCGCCTCGTCCCAGTTGTCCAGAAGGGAGCGTACCGTTTCCAGGAAGCTGATGCCGCCCATGACTTCTGACAGGGCAGCATCC
>JAUMVQ010000186.1 GCA_030530085.1 Desulfovibrionaceae bacterium
AGCAGGGATATAAGCAGGGAAAACTTGAAGTACTCCGGTCTCTGTTGGATAAGGGCAAAATAACAGAGGAAATAGCAGCCCGGGAAACCGGCATGACTGTAGAGGACTTCCGAGAAGCCCAACTTATCCTGAGCAGTGCTTCTGGCCATGAATAGGTGAGACCTTTTTTTGCGGAAACATCTTCGCCTGGGAAGCCGGATGCTCCGCTGTACCTTGTCTGGCAAAAAGGAAGATTTGACACAGGCTTGCTTTTGGGCTGAAAATCCAAGCCACGCCATGCAGGATGCAGATGCACAAGCCTTGAGCGTGCAAGGCCCTGATGCCTGCCGGGGCTTCTGGCACATAATCTTGCCATGAAGTACCTGGCACGACACAGGATACTGTTTTCTCTGTCACTGACGGCGTCTTTGGGAGGATAAGGATATGATTACATACTTTGCACGGCTGCTGGCTTTTTGTCTTGTTTTCTCTTTTGCCACGCCTCTCTGGGCCGCTGATGCCAAATCGGCTCCTGTTCCTGACAAGCCGGCCAAGGTGGATGTGCGTGTTACTGCCGTGAGCGTTCAGTGCGACAGCAATGACAGTATAGGTGCCCGTCTGGGAACAGCCATGAAGGAGGCCTTTAATTCCTCAAACCTCTTCAGGCTGAGCAATGAAAACGAGCCCAAGATGATTATTCTCATCTCCACTGCGCCCGAGTTTCCTTCCCGCCCCTCCTTAAGCAGTGTCTACTCTGTCACCTGGACCTTCAGCCAGGCTAACGGGTATCTGTACATGCTGCTGGACAGGCAGCTGGGAACAGTGGGTGCTGATGAAGTGGACGGCCTTGTCGCCAAGCTGGTTGAAAAGACAGACGGTCTGGGCGTCAAGTACAGCAACCTCTGGAAGAAGTAGGTTCAGGCGCAGGGGTATGCGACGAAGTGCATACGCCTTGCAGGATAGAGAAATTTTCAGAAGAGGGCACAAGTGCTGCCCTCTTTTTTTACATCCAGAAAGCCTCATCCTCTTCCGCAATATTGTATATTTCAGTAGCTGCCTCTGACAAAAGGGCAGATATCCTGTCAGCCTCAGCCCTGACATCCTCCATGGTCATGCCAAGCGAGAGCAGTATCTCCTTCTGGGTTTTGGTCAGGGCGCTGTCCAGTGCATATCTGCCGTCATTTCTCCTGACCATCTCTATCCTTTCAAGCTGCTGTACAGCTTCCATGACATCCGGGCTGCATTCTGTCAGCTCCTGCTTAGGATGCCTTTTCTGCAAAAGGTACCAGAGGCGGCTCTTGATGATCAGGGCAATGAATTCAGTAAAGAATTGCCCTGCCAGTGCCTTATCGGAAGAATAGTCTGCTCTTTCTGGTTCAGGGAGGGCTTTGTCAGTACGGAAGTAGTTTTCAGAAAGGTCCCTTCCCTTGTAGGCATAGTATGCGTCAGCAGCAGTCATTTTTTCTGACGTGATGATGAAGAAAACCCCGCATCTTTCAAGCCTTTTGCGTACAGCTTCTTCCTTTTTTGCTACCCTAATAAGCTTGCCTGAGCTGTCACAGCTCAATGCAAAGTACTCTGCATACGGATAGCTGGCTGGTACTGCATATCCGGCAAGGCCCCTCATGAGTTCAGACATATGGTCAAGCCCTGCCTCAAATTCCATGCGTTCCATATCTGCTTCTGCTGTATTGCAATACATATGCACATACCGTTCCTTGTCGCCGTCATACAGCTTTTGGGTAACAGTCATCCCATAGAGATTTGGTGCTATAAGGCTATCCTTGTCTTTTTTAAGAAGCGTACTGCATGATTGAAGTGCTGATGCAGCAATGGGACTGCATCCTTTGGCCATCAGTATAAAGGAAAATCCCTTTTCATCTATATACCGGAGCATGCCAGGAGCAATGTCGCCTCGGTCAAGAACAAAGCAGATATTCTTGTACCTGCTGATGGCCTGTATGCTGCTGCAAAGCCCGTCCAGCTCACGGGCATCAGCAATGGATCCGGAGTATATTTTGTAAAAAAGAGGCGTCTTGTCTGCCTGGCTGTATGCCAGGGCTGTGTTGAAGAACTCAAACTCTGTATCCTGCCTGCTCTTTTCTGAAAGACTGATATCGCCTGCCTTGTGTGTCTTGCCGGCATAGTTGAACGCCACCAAGATACGCTGCTTTGGATCCCTGCCGGCATTCCAGGACTTAAGAAAGCCTGCGATTTCCTGTTTGCTTATGTCCTGCAAGGACAAGCTGACGGCTTCATCGCTGAAGACCTGCATCCTGTCTGCAAAGAGCGGGTGCTTGTAGGCATAGCCGTTGTAACAAATTCTGTCGCTGGCTTCATTGAGCACCTGGCAGGCAGCCAGATCCATGAGAAGTCCTGTATCTGGCCAGAGCTGTCCGTGCAGTTTCTTTAGAATTCCGTCCTGGATGGCTATTTTTCTGATGGCAAGAAAAAGTCCTGCCTGCAGGACGCTGCTACGTACAGGCTCAGCATCAGGGCTGTCGCTGGTATAGTCAGGAAACTGCGTAAAGAAGGTGTCGTTGGGGTGCATGAAGGCAGGATTATCGGCCAGCTTGCCGATGATCTTCCTGGTCGGGACGTTGTATTTCTTCTTGGGGTTATAGACTCGTCCCAGCTCAAGCTGGACATAGGTCACATCCTTTTTCTTCAAAAGCACGGTTTTGCCAGGGATGGAGCTGATGTCCACAGAAACGTCATAGTACATGCAGGTATTCTCTTGTATGCGTGATTTTGTCTGTACTGCCCATGGCCCGGATCTGCCAGATCCGCAAGTTCTGCCAAGGTCCGCCAGAATCGGCAGGTTCATCAGCCAGGATCCGGGACTTCTGCCCCGTCAATCAGCCCCGTTAAATCAGGCCCATTAAAGCCGACTCGCCGGCAGCTAAAGCCAGGGTACAGGAAAAAAAAGAAAAGTGGGTACGCTGCCCTATGGCTTCAGCGGCAGGCCGTTTTCGCCCTGTTCAGATGCCGCTCTTCTGCCAGGGCACAAAAAGCCTGAGCCCATGAAGGGATAACGGGTGCAAAAATATGGGTATAGGACCCCCAGACGGATCCCTGCACCATGGCATCCAGCCCGTCCTTGAGCCCCTTGCCGCGGGAGAGCTTAAGCACTGTGTCTTCAGGATTCAGGGAGCCTTCCATGGCGCGGGAATAGTGGAACTCATGGCCATGCAGGACAAAGCCTTTGGGATAGAAGGGCGTATCCTTTTGCAGCTGCCCCTGCACGTAGCCTAGGCCATGGGGGTGTATGTCTGTTTCTATATCGGCAGGCAGCACATTGCCCATGGGCCATTTTCTGCCGTCCCTGGTAATGGATCTTGCAAGAACCATCATCCCGCCGCATTCAGCGTATATGGGAAGCCCTGATCTGGCTTCCCTGGCAAGTTCCTTAAGGCGCGGGCTTGAGGAGAGCTTTTCAAGAAAGTCCTCCGGAAAGCCGCCCCCAAGATAGACGCCGTCAAGGGCATCGGGTCCTGTCCAGTTCCATTCCTTTGCATCAGAAAATGAAAGCCGCACAAGCTTAGCCCCTGCCCGTTCCAGCGCTTCCAGGTTTTCCCGGTAGTAGAACCAGAGGCAGGCATCCCTGACATAGCCTATGACAGGCCTGATTTTGGGGGTTACGGCAGGCGTCTGCCAGAAGGGCCCGTGAACCAGGGGAGGGGCCATCCGGGCACAGGCCAGGATTTTGCCAACATCCACATGGTCGCTTACAAAGCCCGCCAGCGTTTCCAGCGTTTCCTCTGCAGTTTCTGAGAGGCTGTCGCCTGCCCATGAGGCTATGCCCATATGCCGCTCAGGCAGAAGATTTTTCTTCTGCCTTGGCAGCTCGCCCAGCACCTCAAAATCGGTATAGGTTTCTATGGATTTGCGGATATAGGCAGCATGCCTTGAGGATCCGGTGCGGTTGAGCACGACCCCTGCAAAGCGCAGGCCTTTCTCAAAGCCTGCCAGGCCCTGCAATATGGCGGCCACGGTGCGGGTCATCTTGGTGACGTTAAGGGTGATAAGGACAGGGGTATCCAGCTCGCGGGCAAGGGTAGCCGTGGAACAGGACCCGGAGATGTCCATGCCGTCAAAAAGTCCCCTGTTGCCCTCGATGACGGCAACGGCCTTTTTTTGCTCTTTTTCAGAGAGAAGGCTTTCCTTGGCATTGGCAAGCTGGGCCCTTAAGCCTGCGCCATCCAGAAGATAGGGGTCAAGATTGGTGGC
>JAUMVQ010000008.1 GCA_030530085.1 Desulfovibrionaceae bacterium
GCGTATCAGGGCCCTGACATCCTTGGGGAAGCAGGATCCGCCAAAGCCGACACCAGGATAGATAAACTGGTATCCTATGCGGGAGTCAGAGCCTATGCCGCTGCGCACCTCACGCACATCGGCTCCTGCTTTCTCGCACAGCGTGGCTATTTCATTGATGAAGCTTATCTTGGTTGCCAGCATGCAGTTGGCTGCATACTTGGTCATCTCGGCACTGGCCACGCTCATGATGATGAGCTTTTCGCGGTCACGGGCAAAGGGAGCATAGAGCTCGCGCATGATGGTGGCAGAGCGCTCGTTGTCAGTACCCACAACCACGCGGTCCGGCTTCATAAAGTCATGGATGGCCGCACCTTCCTTCAAAAACTCAGGATTGGAGACCACGTCAAAGGGGATATCAAGGCCGCGCTTTTTAAGCCCCTGTTCCACCATGGCCCTGACACGACCGGCTGTGCCCACGGGCACAGTGGACTTGTCCACAACGATAAGCTCATTGGTCATGACCTCGCCAATTTCCTTGGCGACAGCTTCCACGTACTGCAAATCGGCAGAACCGTCTTCATCAGAGGGCGTGCCCACGCAGATGAATGCCACCTCGCATCCGGGCAGGGCTTCCTTGAGGCTTGTGGTAAAGAAAAGGCGGCCTTCCTTGTATGAATGCTCAACCATCTGGCCAAGGCCTGGCTCAAAGAAATGCACCACGCCTTTTTTCAGTTTTTCAACAACCTTTTCATTTACGTCAACGCAGGAGACGGTATTGCCCATTTCAGCAAAGCAGGCGGCCGTCACAAGCCCCACATAGCCGGTACCTATAATACAGATTTTCATATGATATCCTTATATGTTCCCATGCAATGGCAACGGGAAACCAGTTTGTCTTATCAGTGCGCAAAAAATTTCTAGAACAGATTTCTGCTTTCAACACCGGCACGCTCAATGCGGTCCTCTACTTCCACGCCCTTTGGCGGGGTAAAATTAAAGACAGAGGAACTGACCGAGGCATTGGGAATAAAGGAAGTAAAGCGCACGTCGTTTTCATTGCCGTAGAAGTCGGTGATAACGGCACGCTGGATGTAGCCTTTTTCAGGATCAACATACAGCCTGGCTTCCACCAGTGTAGGCAGAGGTTCCTTGGGATAGAGCTGCAAAATAACAAGCTTGCCCTCGGTTCCAGCCTGCTTCACGTCAAAATCCTGGGACAAAAGGGCCTGGCCTGTCACAATCTGGATGAGCGATCTGGAATCATTGACCAGTTCCTTGGGATAACGGTAGGCAATGCCTTCGTCTGTAATATAGTCCCAGATTTCCTTGTTGTTGATGACAAGCTTCTCTTCCACAGGCTTTTTTGTCTGCCAGGAAATGAGCAGGGGCTTCTTGAAGACCAGCGTCCCTTCCCTCTGTTCCTTGGAACCGCTTTCACGATGGGTCAGGAACTGGGTAAATTCAGCCTGGAAGGTGTCCAGAGAGGCATAGCGGTCACGTATGGTTACGGCTATGCCGTCATCGGCACGGGCAGGAACCACGCAGAGAAGAACAAGCAAAAATACAGTTAAGAGGAAAGAACAACGCTTCAGCATACGCTTACATGGGCAGAGCCCACTCCTCCTGAGAATTGAGTATTGGCAGATTTAAGCAGTGACAAGGTATAACAAGCCGTGGCCGCAAGACAAAGCGCCTTAATGCATAAGCACAGGCCTTGGCTTCCCGGCTCCGGGAGACGGCCCCACAAGCCCGTCGGCATCAAGCTGATCCATATAACGGGCAGCCTTGTTATATCCTATATTAAAACGGCGCTGCAAAAGGGAAATAGAGACATTGCCCTTTTCCCTGATGAAGTCCAGCACTTCCTGGTACATGGCATCCTGGGCACTGACACCGTGCCCGCGCATGCCTGTATCGCTGGGAATGTCTTCCTCGCCCCAGGTTGAAAAATCCACATCGTACTTGGGACGGCACTGCTTCTTCCAGAACCCCACCACAGCCTGCACTTCCTCATCCCTCAGGAATGGCCCGTGCAGCCTGGTAAGATGCCCGCCGTTGGGGCTGAAGAACATATCGCCGTTGCCCAGAAGCTTTTCGGCTCCTGCTTTGCCAAGCGTGGTCATGCTGTCCTGCCTGGAAGATACCCTGAAGCAGATACGGCAGGGGAAATTGGCCTTGATAAGTCCTGTCACCACGTCCACGCTGGGGCGCTGGGTAGCAATAATCATATGTATGCCGCAGGCTCTGGCAAGCTGCGCCAGGCGGATAATGCATGGCTCAACATCCTTGCGTGCCTGCAGCATAAGATCTGCCAGCTCGTCGATGACAATGACGATATAGGGCATAGGCTCAAGATCAGCCAGCTCAGGGGGCAGATTGCCATTGTAGCTGGCCAGCTTCTCATTGTAGCCTTCTATGTTCTTTGTATAAAGGCGGGCCATGCGGTTATAGCGCTGATCCATTTCGGCAACAGCCCACAGCAGCGCATTTTTGGCATCGCTTACTTCCTTCACCACAGGATGGACCAGATGGGACTCATCCTCGTACATGCCCATCTCAACCCTCTTGGGATCCACAAGCAGAAGCTTGAGTTCCTGAGGCGTTCTTGTCAGCAGAAGGCTTGTCAGCAGGGCATTGAGGCAGACGCTCTTGCCCTGCCCTGTGGCACCTGCCACCAGAAGATGGGGCATACGGGCAAGATCGGTCACATAGGGGCGGCCGGTTGTGTCCTTGCCAACGACAAGGGGCAGGGCGCCCCCTGCCTTCTGAAAAGCTGACGAAGAGGCAATCTCCCTGAAATTGACCACAGACCTGTTGCAGTTGGGAACAACAATGCCAACCGTGTCAGTACCGGGCACAGGGGCCTGCACAAAAACAGAGACAGCACTAAGGGAGCGGGCAATGTCCTCGGTATGCCGTGAAAAAAGACGCACGGACACGCCGCGGGCCGGCCTCAGCATATACGTTGTCACCACAGGGCCTGGTGTTACACGCACAAGCTCTGCCTGAATGCCAAAGCCAGTAAGGCAGCCCATCAGAAGTTCGGAGCGCTGCTCAATGTCCTCTTCTGTATCTTCTACAGCAGGGTCAGGCTTTTCCAGCAGGGCAAGAGGCGGCAGGACGTATTCTGTATCCTGTGCAGCAAGGATGGCGTCTGCCCCGTCATCCTCATCGCTTTCAGGCAGGCTGTCCGCTTGCGTGCCGGCACTGCTTAGGGCTTCCTCTTCCTTCGCAACAGGCTTTTGATCTGGCTGCAGCTCCTGCCTTAAGGAAGTGCCAGTGGCAGGCTTTTGAGAAAGGGCGGACCCTTCAGCAGGCAAATCTGTATCACTGACAAGAAAATCGTCTTCTGTATCGTCTGCCGCATTTGCTGAAAAACTGTCTGCACTGTGTGTTGCGGGATGTATGGCAGTATCAGCCGCTGCCTGAGAGACGAAACCCAAAAGCTCGGCCGCAGCAGAACTGCAGCTGGCAATGCTTTCAGTTTCCGTATGCCCGGCTGCAGGCTTTGTTTCCTGCCCGGCACAGCCGTTTTCTATGTCATGTCCCCAGGGCGCAGCAGATGGCAAAGCACATGCTTCGTCTTGTACAGCAGATGCAGCACCCTGCCCTGCTCTCTCTGATGCTTCGTCATCCGGGGCAAAAATTATCTGTCTCAGCGCATCCTGTTCTGATGCGTGCTCATTTTTTTCATTTTCGCTGACGGCTTTTTCCTGCAGGCCTGCATCTTCTGCCCCAGGGACAGCCGTACTATTTTCATGAGCCTCTGCAAAAGTCCCCTGCAAAGAGGCCTTTTTTGCGTCAGGATCTTCTTCCAGGCTTTTCACTTTTGAAGGGACGTCATCAAGCAGGCTTCCGACAAGTCCACTGCCTTTTTTGCCCGCAGTTTTTTCTGCAGCAGGCTCGCCTGTCTGAACTGCGGCAGCATCGCTCAACGCCGCAGGCTGAGGCTGGTATGGCGCATACACTGCCAGCCTGTCAGGGGCGGCATACTGCTCGGCATAGGCCATGTCCAGGGGGACACCGGCTTCCTCAGCCCTTGCAAAGGGAATGTTTGCCTCAACCAGCGGAACACCCTTGACAACTGTCCTGGCCAGAACACCGTGAGTCTCTTGTCCGGGATCTACCAGGCCGCTATCGGCATTTCTTTTTTTTCTGCCCAAAAGGGAGAGCAATAAAGCCGCCAGGCCGCATACAAGTGCTATGGCAGTGCGAAAGATACGTCCCCAGACAGTTTTGGGCTTATCCTCGTCGTCAAAGTTCAGCCGTCTGGCCCTGGGGCCGTCCAGTTCTGTTCCTGCCCCGTCATCTTCTTCACTGCCATTGTCGCGCGCAAAGCGTTCCCTGAACTCTTGTGCCAGCTCGTTCAGGGGCAGGCTGACAAAAAGCTGCAGGCCAATGATAAAGAGGAAAAGCCAGAAAAGAGTGGAACCAAAAGGAGACAGCAGTGTCCTGGAAGCAGACAAAATAAGCCTGCCTGCAATGCCGCCGCCCGTAAGGTCGCCTATGGAGAGATCAACAGCCTGCACAAAAACCAGGCAGGCAAAGCAAAGGCATCCCAGCCCCACCCAGCGCCACCAGGCCAGCGGTGGCTTGCGGGTGAGGAAGCGGATTAAAAAGACAGCCAGAATAAGTGGCAGGACCAGTGAACCCGTACCGAAAAGGTCATTGAGCGTACCGGCAACATAGGACCCGACAAGGCCGCACATATTGCTGACGTTGCTGCTGCTCACAGCATGATTTATGCTGGGGTCTGCAGCAGAATAGGTCAGCAGGCTCAGAAGCAGGAGCAGAAGCCAGAACAACAGAAAAAAGCTGCTCAGCTGCCTGACTGGAAAACTGCGCTGCTTTTTTCTGAAATCGGGTTCATCGGTCATCAGCACACCCTGATTACTCGCGGCCGAGATATTCCTTGGTGGTGGTATTGACTTTTACGCGGTCGCCTTCGTTGACAAAGAGGGGCACCTGGATGAAGGCACCGGTCTCAAGGGTAGCGCCCTTGGTCACATTGCTCACGGTATCGCCCTTGGCACCGGGTTCGGTCTGGGTCACTTCAAGAACGACAGAAGCGGGGATATCAATGTCCAGGGGATTGCCCTTGTACAGCAGGACGCGGCACTGCTGTCCGTCCTTGAGGAAGTCAGACTTGCCGGCTGTTGTTTCGGCAGGCATCTGGATCTGCTCATAGGTGGTCATATCCATAAAGATAAGATCACTGCCTTCCTTGTACAGGAACTGCATGTCCCTGGTTTCGAGATCAGGCTTGCCAACCTTGTCGCCGCTGCGGAAGGTAATATCCTGCATGCGTCCGGTCAGGATGTTGCGAAGCTTGGTGCGCACCATGGCTCCGCCCTTGCCGGGCTTGAAATGCTGGAAGTCAACAATTTCGTAGGGAGTGCCGTCTACTTCGATTTTAAGGCCCTTGCGAAAATCAGTGGTTGAGTACATTCGTATCTCCTTGATATTTTGCTGCATGCAATTTGTATTTTTCCCCTGGTGTCCAGCAGGGAACAGGGAAAGAAATTACTAAGATGAGTTTGCAAAGATACCTGATTTTGTATTGCTGTCAAGCTTAACAATGCAGGATCCATGGCGTTATCATCCCGGTATTACGCACTTTTTATCAAATGTTTCTCTTGGCCGGCATAGCTGCCGGGCTGCGGCAAAAGACAAAAAAAGCCGCCAAAGCCAGCAAGATCGGAATGCTATCCCTCTTGCAGCCCGGAGCCTGCACCGTCAGCAGGATTTTCTTCCTGGCGTATGCCGGCCTCGGCCAGCAAGGCCTTCCAGAGCGTATCTATGCCGCGCCTGGCAGATGAAGAAGTAACCACTGGCTTTCTGCCGGCCAGATCCGTCCATTCATGCTGGCGTGCCGCTATATCCTTCTGGCGGCACTTGTCTGCCTTTGTGAGGACTGGCAGCACGGGCAGGCCGATGCCCTTGGCATAGTCCAGAAGATGCAGGTCAATAGCCTGCGGCTCCAGCCTGCTGTCTATCAGCAGGACAAGGGCGCGCAGGGACTGGCAGTCGCTGAGATACTTTTCCAGCAGCCTGGCCCACTTTTCACGCTCGCTCTTGCTGGCTTTTGCATAGCCGTATCCTGGCAGGTCTACCAGGCAGAAATTCCATGGAGAGACCCTGTAGTAGTTCACCGAGCGTGTCTTGCCGGGGGTGGAGCTCACCTTTGCAAGCTTGCGCCGTCCGGCCAGGGCGTTGATAAGGGAAGACTTGCCCACATTTGAGCGTCCTGCCAGTGCAAGCTGCGGCATATCAGCAGAGAGCAGCTGGTCTATGGTATAGGCTGTCGTATCAAGTATGAGTTCGGGCTGTACCATGATCGCTCCTTGCATGCTTTAGTGGCTGTACCTGCTGCTGTTCCAGGCAGCTGACTTTGCAGTAGTACCAAAATGTCAGTTTAATACGCTGTACTGCGGGGAAAATGCCCGTCTTCATACAGCTTGTCAATAGGATGGCCGACATGCACACCAATGGGAAAATTCTATCTCCGCAGTCTGTAAAGGCCGTAATTTCAAATACCTGTGAATTTTTGCTTTTTTTATACGAAGATGCTAGTATTTTGATTGGCTTGAAGACTGTATTGTGAAGCAGTCTTGTGTCATGCCCTTTTCCTTCACCCCTTGTTGCCAACAGGAGCCAGATCCATGCCTCTCTTTGATTTTGAATGTGAAGACTGCGGAAAAATATTTGACGAACTGTTTTTCGAGGAAGACGAGGACGATCTGCCCTTCTGCCCTGCCTGCGGCTCTGCCAGGACTAAACGCCTGCTCAGCGTGCCCGGCCCTGTCAAAAAGAATCCCTTCCCCTACAAGATAGGGCCTGTGAACCAGGCCTTTGTGGACAACGTGCGCCGCAACGAGGCTAGAATTGCCCGTGGTGAAAAGCCTGCCTGCACCTCATGCGCCTCCTGCTCCCACAATGTCGCCAATCAGGACAGCTGATATATGGTGCCTGCGCACGTATCGCAGCCAGGAGGCCGGTCCTGCATCGTACAGACAATGGCAATGACACTGTACAAGGCAGACAGCAAGAGATAACCGCATTTTCAGGAGAAACCGGACATGCCCAAGGCACCAGGAAAGCAGCAAGACAAAAAAAAGAGGGACAAAAGACGCCTTATGCAACAGGCGGCATCATCTCCCAGGGCCTGGGAGTCTCTGGATATTTCCTGCTGGCTTGACAATGGTGCGGGCCTTGACCAGTGCATGGCCGGATCCCTTGTTCTCGATGATAATGGCACGAGAATGCTCATCTATCCCAATGAGCTGCCAGGCGAAAAATATTTCAGCTGCTGGGCCCAAGAGCATCCTGATGATGAAAGGGAAACTGAGGCTGTCATCCTTATCAGGCAGATTCTCGCCATATCTTACGGCACAGCTGCAAATGATGCTGATCCCGGCCGGAAAAAGCCCCTGCTGAACAAGCTTGAAAAAATGGCCAGGGAAGGCTGTGTCACGGCATCGTCCTTTCTTGGATGGTGCTACGTGTCCGGACAGCATGTACGCAAGAATCTGACAAAGGGAACACAGTATATCTGCTTTGCCTGTGACAAAAACGAGCCGCTTGCCTGCTATAACTATGCGGCTTGCCTGGGTATACCTCCGGCAAAGGCAAAAAAAGAACTGGCTGCCAGCTGTGCAGCATACTGTCCCGGCGCCCTTCAGCTCAGGGCAAAGCTGTACTCAGAAGGGGACATCTATCTTGACAACAGCGAGATGGACAACCTTGCCTGCAGCCTGGCTGCCTTTGCGTTCAAAGGGAGCTGGGGATGCCTTGATAAGCTGATACTTCTGCTGAAAAAGTACAGCTTCTCGCGTCTGAAAAAAAAATATGCCTTTGCCATACTCAGCCTGCTTGAAAAACTGGCTGCTGCCGACTTTGTGCCAGCCATGGAAGCGCTGGGCAACGACCATCTCTACGGCCGCATTGGTCCCCAAAAACCGGAAAAAGGCATACAGCTGCTGTTACGGGCCCGCTCACTGGGATCAGGGATCGCCGGTGCCATGTATGCAGCATACATGCTGGAACAGCTGCAAGAGTCAGACATTCCAGGCGAGAAAAAGCAGATTTCAGACGAGGAAAAGCAAAAAGTAACGCTGGCCGTCTTAAAAATTCTGGAAGAAGATCACAGTAAGGGGCTTGGCTTTCCCTATGTCGATGAAAAATTAGCCTCTATATATATCAGGTCTTCAAGTGAAGCATATTTTCAAAAAGCAATGCAGATTCTTGAAAACTGCATTGCTTGCGGCTATTTTAACGTTGTAAGATACATTCTTTCCATTGTACTTGCTTGTTCTGACAACAAGGAAAGGCATCAGAGCGTCCTTAAGGTGCTTAACTCCCTGGTACGCAAAAAGAATGCTGATGCCACATTTATGCGGGCACGCTATTATCTGGAAGGCTGGCATGCCAGAAAGCAGGACAGGGAAAAGGGACTGGAGATGATGCGCCAGGCTGCCGGCATGGGGTCGGGGGAAGCCTGTTTTTTCCTGGCTGAGACGTATCTGTATGGCCTTTTCAATTGCGAGGCTGATATAGAAAGCGCTGAGCACATGGCGCGAAAAGGATGCTTTCTCTACAACAGCGACTGTGAAATGATGCTCGGACTGATACTTTTGGGCGAATTTTCGCAACAGCCGGACAAAGCAGAAGAAACAAAAAAAGGAAAAGATGAAGAAGACCCGATTGATATGTTTATGTGCAACTTTAATACAACAGAAGACTATGCCGACATCGCATGGAATCTGATGCTGAATAGTGCCAGCAAGCCTCTCTCAGACGCCGGCGTGGACGATGTATGCCGTGATGACATCAATAATGAGGGACAATGTGAATATAATGCAGAAGAGCTTGCCGGACGCTGTCTCAGCCGCATGTCTCACTGCAATCTTGGCAGTGTGTCCTTTATCGCACATGCCTTAAAAAAGATTGCAAGGACACCGCATGCAGGGCTGTATGCAGCCTCATTTGCCAAAGTATTCGGCTTTTTGCCGGACATCAGCTGTGACAGTATCGCCTTGTACCTGCAGACTTTCATTGACAATGCTCCTGACAGTGCCAGGAAATTCAGACCCCAGGGCCATGACACACTGATACTGCCGTAATATGGTACATTGCAGGCAAAAGAACACTCCCCAAAAAATGCCCGGGCGCCTTTCCGCCAGGAAAAACCCGGGTCGCACCCAAAGCAGGTTAGATAATGAAATCAAGCAAGAACAAAAACAAGGACAAGGCTAAGAAGGAGCGCAAGCAAAAGCAGCGCCTGGCCACCCAGTCTGTCAGGATACTGGAACAGGCCAGGAAGAATGCCGATATTGACCTATGGGTAAATGCCTATATTCCCGGCAAAGACGGCCCGTATGAAATCAAGGATAGTGGCGGTGACCCAAGGCCGCTCTTTCCTGATGTCTTCCCGGGCGAGCTGACACTCAGTTGCTGGCTCAGGAAATTTCCGAAGAACGCCCTGGAAAACAGGGCAGCCGTCACCATCCTCAGCTGCGACATCACAGATCATGAGGCTGTGCAGAAAGCCAGTGCTCTCCTGGCAGAGATGCAGGAACAGGGATCAGTCATTGCAGCCAACACCCTGGGCATCTGGCATATGGACGGCACGCTCTCAAAAGACAGGGAAAAAGCCGTCTCATTTCTGTCCTTTGCAGCAGGAAAAGGCGATCCTGTCTCCTGCTACCTGCTCTCTGTCCTGCTGCTTGAAAACGAGGCTGACAAAGAAGAGGGCCTCACCTGGCTTAAAAGGAGCTATGAAAGCAAGTGCCCCTCTGCTGCTGCTTCCCTGGCCTTCCATGTCCAGGAAAAGGATGTCACCCTTTCTGACGATGAACTGTGTTCCTTAGGCAAGCTGCTGGCAGTCTACGCCATGGAAGGCAGCTGGAGATGCCTCAAGGCCTTCCTGGATCTTGTGCAGGGCAACGACCTGCCGCAAAGCCGCGACTATGTCACAAATGTGCTTGAAAAGCTCAAGGACATGGCCAAGGCCGGATTTGTGCCGGCCATCATGTACATGGCCTCCTTCCATGAGAAAGGCATTTTCTTCAAAAAAAGCAGCCTTATGGCCGCCCGCCTGTACAAAATAGCCTGTGACAACGACAAATCGGTCATAGCCGGCATAAAATATGCCCGGATACTGCTTGCTGAAAAAAACAAGTCAAAGGAGAGCCAGGAATCAACCCAGGATGCCCTTGCCGTGCTTGAATCCTGCTGCAAGCAGAAAGGCTGCCCGGCAGAGGCCTTCGGGATGCTTGGAGCCTGGCTATTGCTGCATGAAGACAATGAGCTTTTTTCTCACGGTGCAGAGCTTCTTGAAAAGTATCTGGACATGGGAGAGTCCGTATACCTCACACACGCAGCCAGCACCCTGGCCATGTCTTGCGTGAGTGACGAAAAAAGACAGACGGCTCTGCGCCTTCTGGACAAGGCAGCAGAAGCAAAGGATCCTCATGCTACCACGCTGCGTGCCAGATTGTACCTCCATGGCCTGCCAGGCATGCCAGCAGACACCAAGCAGGGCATGCTCATGCTGGGAAATGCTACCAAGCTCGGAGATCCGCAAGCCTACGCCACGCTGGCAGAGATCTGCCTTTTCGGCCTGTACGATCAGCCTGTTGACATTGAGAATGCCTATGACTGGGCCATGGACGGAGTAGGACAGCATCATGACAGCCGCTGCCTTATCTGGGCAGTGCTTACCGACTTCAAGGAATTCCCTGGCTGGCATGATGGCAATGGCTCCTTTGATGAAAAGGGGCTTAAGCAGATGCTCGTTTTGTGCATGGGATTCAGGGACGAGGTTATTCTTATCTTTACAGTCCTGAACCTGCTTAACGCCACGTCCAGCCTGAGCAGGCTGAAAAAAAACGGGACTTCGTCCAGGTCGCTTTCTGCTGTCAGAATCCGCTCCCTGGGCCAGGTTATGGGCAACTTATGCATACGGCTCATGCAGCGCTGCTCCATGGGGGTCCTTTCCTATCTGGCCCAGGCCCTTGGAAAGATAGCCAAGACAGCCTCTGCGGAACGCTTCGCCACGGCCTTCAGCGAGCAGATAGGCCTGCCGCAGCCAGAAACCTGCCCCATGCTGCAGAAAAGGATACAGGCCTATATCTCCGGCATGCCCCAAAGCTTTGAGGAGTTTCTGGGAAAAGGCCTGGGGATTGAAAGCAAAAACATGCCACTGCCTGATTTTGAAAGCGATGTCTGCGATGTCCTTTCAGACCTGCGCTTTTTCAGGAACTAAAGCCTGGCAAGACAGAAGACGTACAGTTTTATCACGAAAAAATGTGTATGAGCCCTGGGGCCGGCATACAGCCCCCGGGCTCATACTTTTTTGACAGGCAGCGTGCCTGCCGCCACAGGCTTCCGGAGCATGGTACTGTCCGGATAAGATTTTTTTTACCGCTAATACAAGCCAAGACGCATGGCAAGGAGCGCTATATACTCATGCAGGGCAGCCACTGAGTCCTCAAGGTTGGATGCCGTCGGCGTGATGTCGCGCCACAAAGACGGCTCCCAGGATCCTGGCCTGCGGTAGTGGCTGGGGAATACCAGTACGTCTACCCCTTCCCGCCTGAAAAGCTCTGCTGCCCTCGGCGCATGGAGCGCTGCCACAACGAGGGCGGCCCTCTTCCAGCCCCGCTGCTCAAGCAGTTCTCTTGTATAGCTTGCATTCTGGGCTGTATTGCGGGCCTGGTTCTCTATAATGAGGCTACTTTCAGGAATGCCCATGTCCTTAAAAATACGGACAGCTATGTCGGCCTCAGAGGCATCTCCCTTGAACACGGCGCCACCCGTCACCAGCAGGGGCAGTCCTGTTGCCTTTTGCAGCCTGAAGCCCGTCAGCATGGTCTTGCCCATTATCGGGCCCGGGGCACCAGTGCCGGAAAAATCAGGCACTCCAGGCTCAGCGCCGGCACCGGTAAGCACAATGAGATTGCAGGATGCCAGTTCCTGCCCGTTTCTGTAGTGATAGGGATACATGTTTTCCAGAGGCCAGCAAAGCAAATTGGCCCCTATGCGCAGGGAGAAAAACCACAGGACAAGGAGGGACAGTGCCAGAAATGAGCGTCCGGCATACTTTTTCCTATAGGCCAGCACAGTCAGGCACAACAGCAGAAAAACAATTATGGCAGGCGGCAGCACCCACAAGGTACAGAACTTGATAATTTCCAGCATTGCCTACTCTCCTCCCTGGCCATGAGTGCTCATGCCAGTCATGCCCGGAGCCCGTATACACATGTGCCGTACAGGCCTGCCCTTTTGCAGGCAGGCCTGTACGGCACCAGGGATGTTACAAATTTGTCAGCCTAGTTTTCCAGGTCATCCCTGCCATAGCAGCATTGCGGGATATGCGGGAACTTCCTTCTCAGCTGCAAAAGCTTGTCCTCGGAAACAGGCTCGCCTTCACGGCGTCCGCAGCGGGGGCATATATCGCCTATCACGCCCACGTAGCCGCAGACAGGATCACGGTCTAAGGGATGGTTGATGGAACCATAGCCTATGCCCTTGTCGTGCATGTAGCGGATGATGGACTCAAAGGCCTCAAGATTCTTGCTGGGATCCCCGTCAAGCTCAACATAGCTGATATGGCCGGCATTGGTCATGGCATGATAGGGAGCCTCGATGTCGATCTTCCTGAAAGCCTTGATGGGATAGTACACGGGAACATGGAAGGAGTTTGTGTAGTACTCCCTGTCAGTCACCCCGGGCAGCACGCCAAAGCGCTCTTTGTCCAGCTTCACAAAGCGTCCCGAAAGGCCTTCTGCAGGCGTGGCAATAAGGGTGAAGTTGAGCTTTGTCTTTTTGGATTCCTCATCCATGCGGTCACGCATGTGCTGCACAATCCTAAGGCCCAGCTTCTGGGACTCCTCGGACTCGCCATGGTGCTTGCCGGTCAGGGCAACCAGGGTCTCAGCCAGGCCGATAAAGCCTGTTGTGAGCGTGCCGTGCTTCAAGATTTCGCCAATGGTATCATCCCAGCCCAGCTTGTCGGAATCTATCCAGACGCCCTCTCCCATGAGGAAGGGGTAGTTGGCCACCTTGCGTGCCGACTGAATCTGCAGGCGGTGCAGAAGCTGGCGGATAACCAGGTCAATGGTATTGTCCAGCAGCTTGAAGAACTTGTCTGTGTCGTGATCGGCAAGAATGGCCAGCCTGGGCAGGTTGATGGACGTAAAGGAGAGGTTGCCCCTGCCGCAGGTCACTTCGCGTTCCGGATCGTAGACGTTGCCCATAACCCTGGTACGGCACCCCATATAGGCCACTTCGGAATTATAGTCGCCAGGCTTGTAGTACTGCAGGTTAAAGGGGGCATCCAGGTTGGAGAAGTTGGGGAAGAGGCGCTTGGCAGATACCTTGATGGCCAGCTTGAAGAGATCGTAGTTGGGATCGCCCTCGTTATAGCTGACACCGGCCTTCATCTTGAAAATCTGTACCGGGAAGATGGCGGTTTCCCCGCCGCCAAGGCCGGCCTCGGTAGCAAGCAGCAGCTGCTTTATCACCATGCGGCCCTCAGGGCTGGTGTCAGTGCCGTAGTTGACGGAGCTGAAAGGCACCTGGGCGCCGGCACGGGAGTTCATGGTGTTCAAGTTGTGTACCAGCGCTTCCATGGCCTGGAAGGTGTCACGCTCTGTCTTGCGCAGGGCAGTCCTGCCGGCATATGCGCCCAGGACCTCCCCGTCGATGCGGCCTGCCAGGCTGCTCCCCTGCTCCTTCATCTTGGCAACTGCCCTGGCAACACGCGCAGGCAGTTCGGGCAGGGCATTCATGACTACAGGTTCCAGGGAAGATCCCAGTTCCTTGCAGAAAGCCAGGGCCTCCTCATGATCTGCCCCTGTCTCTACTTCCACACAGGCTGACAGCGAGTCAAAATAGTGCTTGCGGAAGGTCTGTGCCACGCCCGGAGCCATGGCAAAATCGAAGTTGGGAATAGACTGCCCGCCATGCATTTCGTTCTGGTTGGCCTGGATGATGATGCAGGCCAGGGCTGTACGGGACAGGATGTTGCTCGGCGGACGAAGATAGCCATGCCCTGTGGAAAAACCGTGCCTGAAAAGACGCAGGGGGTCTATCTGGCAACAGGTCTCTGTCAGCATGTAGAAATCTTCGTCATGAATATGGATATCGCCGCAGACATGCGCTGCAGCTATGTCTGAGGGCAGTATATGGTGATTGCAGAAGTACTTTGATCCTTCCGAACCATACTTGAGCATGGTGCCCATGGAGCTGTCGCCATTGACGTTGGCGTTTTCGCGCTTCATATCCTCGGTCTTGGCAGGACTGAAGGTGAGCGCATTGTAGATGTCCATGAGGGCGCCGCTGATGTCACGGCGCCTGGCGTGCTCGGCCCTGTAGAGAATGTAGCTCTTGGCTGTGGCTGCAAAGCCGTACTCAATGAGCGTGGACTCCACCAGATCCTGCACATGCTCAACAGTCACGGCATGCTTGCGGGGATTAAGCTGTTCCACCACCTTGGTGGTCACATAGTCTATATCCGTTTCGTTCATCCGCTTTTCCGAATTGCCCACGTCACGGGCAGCCCCCTGGATGGCGGCACGGATCTTGGAATCGTCGAACGGAACAATTTTCCCGTCACGCTTGGTGATGGTCTTGGGGATCATGCGCAGAACACCTCTTTGCTTTTTGCCTGTGCCGGGACAAAAAGGCAGGCACAGGCGTTCATATACTACTTCAGCGCTTTTGCTGAAAAATGCTTGGTGCACTATACGCTCAAGAAAAGCTTTGTCCACATGGCACGCGAGCGATCTTTGCAAGTTAGGTGGTCTTTGTTTATGCTGTTTTGTGCACATGCCGCAGGCTTACAGGCCCTGGGAAAAAAAATTTGACTTTCTGTCTTTTTCTTTTGCGCCCTTATTTTGCTCATGAGCAAAATTTCGCATGCAGCATATTATCATCTTGTTTTTGTTGCTTATTTTATTTTAAGAAGTTCCATTAGCTCAAGACCTGCAGCAACAGGCTCCGGAGGAAACCCATGTCGTACAGCAAATCGTACTGCAAATCAGGACTGCTCTGCCTCTGCCTCGGGGCAGGCCTCCTTCTGTCCGGATTGTCAGCAGGCTGCACCTCTGCCCTGCAGAGGGGCGTCAGCCCTGATGGCTCATCCTATATATCCACCTCACGGCCTGCCATTGAGGTCAGCGTGGCCAATCTTCCCCTTATCACGCACGGCAGGGGCAATGGCACGCTGAAGGACCCCGGCATTCTGGGCGGACTGAAAGCCGATACCTGGATCTCGGTCTATGGCAGCGGGGCAAAAGGCCCGGTTGCAATCATTGCGCACAGCGAGCTTGCGAACAACTGGATCTGGACTACGGTCTGGCCAAGGCCCGGGGCCAAGGATGTACGCCAGGAAATCATAGACGGCATTCCCTTTGCTGCCTCAACCTTTGTACAGCAGGTGCGCAGCGATCCCTTTGCCGGCACAGTCGGCGAGGACATCTCGGACGAGGCCCAGGCAAAGCGTCCGCACTACTGGCTTGTGCGCTCCATGGCAGCAGTCCTCGGGCACAGGGATGAGAAGGTAATCCTTGAGTACCGCATGCCCCTGCCTGAAGGCGAACTCACGGAAACAGTCCTGGCTGAATTCAGGAAAGAGGCCCTGGCTGCGTTCAAAATACAGGAGCCTGGCAAATCCCGCGAGATACGGAACGGCTATGCAGAAGGCATACGCTGGCGCTTTGTGGATGATGCCTTCCTAGGGCCTGTCATGCCCAGCAGCATCCAGGAGTAGTCGCAAAGGACAACCGGAATAAATTATTTCTTGACTTACAGCCCTTGCAAAGAGAGTATACAACGTTCCGGAGGACAACAAATTATGACTGAAGCTGAATGGAAATACTACCTTGGGCAGGGCCCTGAGGTGGAAAAAATACTGGAAGCGGCCAACAAGGCCAAAGAAGACCTGAGAAATGCCAGGCACGCCCTGATGGAAGAATATCAGGCAAACGGCGTTCTTCCCGGCGACAAGCTGGGCTACACCATAGCAGGGCTTTTGTACTACGAAAAGCCGTCCTTTGAGTTTATGAAGTATGCCCAGGCCGAAGGGACCACCAAGGACGGCCGGACCTATTTTATTGCCAGGCCTTTCCTGCGCCAGGCAAAAGGCAAGGAACTGGCTGAGAAGCTGGCCGCGCCTGAGGTTACCTTCAATGCCCAGCATGAGCTGATCAACCTTCTGGGCATGGACTGCATGGCCTCTGTCAAGGGCGACAGCCCCCAGAGCGGCCAGCAGGTTATCTGGTCAAAGGCCGATCAGGCCGGCAGCATGGTCCTGGTAAAGATTCCCGCCAATGTCAGGCGCCAGTCCATCCTTGGCAAATCGCCCAGGATTCCCAAGTTTCTCAAGCTTATCAAAAAAGACAAGTATGATGCCCTCCTTGCCGGAGACCTTTCCGTACTGGAAAAGTAATGCGCATCCCTGATTTTTTCGTATTCTGACTGAAAACAGCCCATCGGTTACAGCCGGCGGGCCTTTTTTGTACTGTTTGCCCATTAAGGACGTAGCACCGTGCCCTGTCCTGTGCGGCAAAACAAAGGTAAAAAGCATGAAACATCTTCTTCTGGCTTGCATGCTTGCCCTTGCGGCTCTTCTGCCTGCCGGGCCTGCCATGGCTGACAGCGGCAATACCAGCAACGACAGCTTCAACGATGCCAAGCGCATGCTTGAAAAAAAGGTCTACTATGACCACCGCATAACCTTGTACTGCCAGGCCGCCTTCGACGAAAAAAAACGCATTACGCTGCCTGATGGCTTCTATACGCCCAAGCATGAAAAGCGCTCACATCGTGTCGAATGGGAGCACGTTGTTCCTGCCGAAAACTTCGGACGTTCCTTTGCAGAATGGCGCGAGGGAAGCCCCGAGTGCGTCCACAAGGGCAAGGCCTTCAAGGGCAGGAACTGCGCCGAGAAGGTAAACAAGGAATACCGCTACATGCAGGCTGACATGTACAATCTCTACCCTGCCATAGGCAGCGTCAATGCCCTGCGTTCCAACTACAACTTCACCATGCTCGGCAAGAATGTCCCCTCCACCTTTGGTTCCTGCCAGATGAAGATAGATGGCAAGAGGGCTGAGCCGCCTGCGGAAGCCAGGGGCCAGATAGCGAGGTCCTCCAAATACATGGCCGCTGCCTACCCTGCCCGCTACAGGCTGAGCCGCCAGCAACAGCAGCTGATGGATGCCTGGGACAAGATGTATCCTGTGACACAGTGGGAATGCACCAGGGCCAAGCGCATTGAACGCCTGCAGGGCAATGAAAACAGCTTTGTAAAAAGGCCGTGCCAGGAAAAGGGCATGTGGTAAGCCACATGTTCCTGCAGGCAAGAACACGTCTTATGTCCGGATCCGGTCCGATCCGGGGCATCATGATCACCAGTAATTGCGGCGCAGGCGCAAGGCTTTTCCAGCGTCCTGCCCTTCCATATACTTTTAAGAGGTCATTTTGAGCACAAACGAATCAGACAAGATCATTTACTCCATGGTGCGCGTCAGCAAGCGCTATGGGCAGAAGGAAGTCCTCAAGGATATTAATCTTTCCTATTTCTACGGCGCAAAGATTGGTGTCCTGGGCCTCAACGGCTCAGGCAAGTCCAGCCTTCTCAAGATACTGGCCGGCGTGGACCAGTCCTTTGACGGCAAAACAGTCCTGGCTCCCGGCTATACGATAGGCTATCTGGAACAGGAGCCCCTGGTTGGCGAAACAAGGACAGTCAGGGAGGTCGTAGAGGACGGCGTTGCCGAACTCAAGGCCATTGCCAGGGAATTTGAGGAAATCAACGCCAAGTTTGCCGAGCCCATGGACGATGACGCCATGAATGCGCTTATCGAACGCCAGGGCAAAGTCCAGGAAGAAATGGATGCCAAAAACATCTGGGATCTGGATGCCCGCCTGGACATGGCCATGGATGCCCTGCGCTGTCCTCCGCCAGATATGAGCGTTGCCCAGATATCAGGCGGCGAGCGCCGCCGCGTGGCTCTCTGCAGGCTGCTCCTCACTGCCCCTGACATTCTGCTTCTGGACGAGCCTACCAACCACCTGGATGCCCAGTCCGTGCACTGGCTTGAAGACTACCTGCACACCTTCCCTGGCACTGTCATCGCTGTCACCCACGACCGCTATTTCCTGGACAACGTTGCAGGCTGGATACTGGAACTGGACAGGGGCCGCGGCATTCCCTGGAAAGGCAACTATTCCTCATGGCTTGAGCAGAAGGAAAAGCGCCTGGCCCTGGAAGAAAAGACTGAGTCTGAAAGGCAGAAGACACTGGCCCATGAGCTGGAATGGATCCGCATGTCTCCCAAGGGAAGGCATGCCAAGAGCAAGGCCAGGATCAATGCCTATGAGGCAATGCTCTCCCATGAGTCGGCTCGCAGGGCAAAGGACCTGGAAATATACATTCCGCCGGGACCGCGCCTTGGCAAGACCGTCATCACCCTTGAGAACGTCTCCAAGGCCCAGGGCGACAAGCTGCTTATTGACAACCTAAGCGCCATTATTCCTGCCGGTGCCATTGTCGGCATCATCGGCCCCAACGGAGCAGGCAAGACCACGCTCTTCAAGATGCTGGTTGGCGAGGAACAGCCCGATGCAGGAACCGTGCAGATAGGCGATACAGTCAAGTTTGCCTATGTTGACCAGAGCCGTGCCTCGCTTACGCCCGGCAAAACCATCTACGAGCTCATCTCCGAAGGCCATGACACCATCACCCTGGGCACCATGGAAGTGAATGCCAGGGCCTACTGCAACCGCTTCAATTTCAGCGGCCAGGATCAGCAGAAGAAAGTGGACGTCCTCTCAGGCGGCGAGCGCAACCGCCTGCATCTGGCCCGCATGCTCAAGTCAGGCGCCAACGTGCTCCTGCTCGACGAACCGACCAACGACATTGATGTCAACACCATGCGCGCCCTGGAAGAGGCTCTGGAAAACTTTGCCGGCACCGTGCTTGTGGTGAGCCATGACCGCTGGTTCCTTGACAGAATTGCCACGCACATCATGGCCTTTGAAGACGAAAGCCATGTCGAGTTCTTTGACGGCAACTGCACGGAGTACGAAGAGGATCTGAAAAAGCGTCTCGGCAAGGATGCCGGCACGCCTCACAGGGCCAGGTTCCGCAAGTTTACCCGTTAAGCAGTCATCTCATGCAATTAAGAAGGGGAGAAAGGCCAAAGCCTTTCTCCCCTTCTTAATTGTCTGTTCCCCGGCCCTATATGCGTTTGCAGCATCAGCCGGCATTATGCCTTACGAGCCGATACCAGGATGCCCTTATCGCATAAACCTAAAGGGCGCACCGTAATAAAGTCCTTATGGCCTGCTTCAGGATCAAGCTGGACCAGCTCGCCGGCAGGCAGATAGCATGGCGCATAGTATTCATTGACGCCATGGACATAGCCGGCAACTACGTTGCCCTCAGCTGCATCCAGTACCAGCCTGAAGGAGCTGCACCCTGCCTGTCCTGCCCAGAAATTTTTTGCCCTGTGAGCCACTACGCTCCTTACAGCGGCAGCCCTGGCCTGTTTTTCCTTTTTGGGCAGCTGCCCTGAAAAGGAGGCTGCAGGAGTGCCCGGGCGCCTGGAATAGGGAAAGACATGGGCATAGGTGAAGGGTGTTTCCTCTACAAAGCGCAAAAGCTCGTCAACATCCTCTGCAGTCTCTCCGGGAAATCCGACCAGGATATCGGCCCCGAGCCCCATGAGAGGCCAGGCAGGAGAGAGGCGCGCAACGGCCTCTGTAAGTGTAGCAGAGCTGTAGTGCCCCCTCCCCATGCGTTTCAGAACATTGCTGCTTGCATGCTGCAATGAGATATGCAGATGAGGCGCCACAAGAGAGGAGCGTGCCAGAAAGGAGCAGGCTTTCTCAGTCAGCTGTGAGGGCTCAAGCGAGCTTATGCGCAGCCTGCGCCTTCCTGAAAACTCCGGGCCAAGCTCTTCTTCAAGCCTGGCAAGCAAGTCCCAGAAGGTGCCGTACTCTGGATGATCCCGGCCATACTGGCCAAGGTTGACGCCGGATATCATTATCTCGGCATGATTTTCCAGCAGCCTGCGTGCCTCGGCAACGACTGTCTCTGGCGGGCGGCTCACATGGGGCCCTCTTGTCAGCGGCACAATGCAGTACGTGCATCTGTGGGAGCATCCATCCTGCACCTTGAGCACAGGCCTGGAACGTTTGTACTGCTCAATCTGCATGGCAGGCCAGGGGCGGTTAAGAAGGTCATGCCTTTGCATGGCAGGCGGAGGGCAGGCCTTAGAGGCAGAAGAAGTGCCGGACTCATGGCAGGCAGCAAGAAGATTCGCCAGTACGGATGGCTGTACAAGATCCTGCTTGCTTTCCTGCACGATAATGTTGTCTGCCTCAGGCCTCGGGGCATTGGCTCTTGGAACAAAGCCGGCTACAAGGCGTGCGGCACAGCCGGTGAGCACAAGCACAGCCTGGGGAGCCTCATTGCGCAGGCGCACAAGGGCATTGCGGGCATCACGCTCGGCACGGCCTGTAATGGCACAGCTGTTGACCAGGACCAGGTCAGCATGAAAGGGAGCATCTGCTTCCCTGCCGCCGGCTTTTGTCCAGGCCTCGCGTATTGCCTGGGTTTCATACTGATTAACCTTGCAGCCAAAGGTTATGCAAAAAAAAGTGAAGGGACGCTGCACGCTTCCCTGCTGCAGGCTGCCAGATGTGCCAGATGCACCCATGCCCTCTCCAGATTGTTCAGTCATTGTTATTCAGCCTCCGGCATGCCCATGGCATGTCTTATTGCCGCAGAAGTACTGACGGCGGGCTGACTATATCCCAAAAGAAAAAGACTGCAAGAAGATAAGCGCACAAGTCCTGCCAGGATGCAGGAAGGTGAAGATGTGCCGCCTTTTTTCTGCCTGGTGCCCTGGCCTGCAAAAAAAAGAAAGGCAGACGCCCTTTTCAGCGCAGCATAAATCGGCTAATATTTCCATATAACATGCTTGAACCTGCTCTGTGGCTTGTCACAGCAGCAGGGCACATTCACTCAGGAGGCCACATGAGTTGCAATTCCAGTCTTCCCGCCATCGGGACAGCACTGCCTGAATTCTCTGCACAGACCACTCAGGGAACACTGACCAGACCTATGGGAGCCAGTACCAGATGGCTGATACTCTTCAGCTACATTGGTGACTTTACCCCTGTCTGCACCACCGAAATCTGCTCATTTCAGAAGCGTCTGCCAGCGTTCACAGAACTTGAGTGCGACATCGTCGGCCTTTCCACCGCGTCTGTTGAGACGCATCTCAGGTGGAATGAGTGGATGAAGGAAAAAACCAACTTTAAAATCCAGTTTCCCCTGATTGCCGATGAACAGGGTGAGCTGGCAAAAAAGCTGGGCATATACGACGATGAAAAAGGATGCATTGCCACCCGTGCCACCTTGTTCGTTGATCCCGCAGGCATTGTGCGCATGAGCATGTATTACCCCGCTGAAGTCGGCCGTGACATGGATGAAGTTATCCGCGCCCTCAAGGCATTGCAGACTGCAGACTCCATGAAGTGCGGCATGCCGGCAAACTGGCCCAGAAACGGCCTTGTCGGGGACCACATCCTGCTTGCACCTGCAAAAGATGAGCAGACAGGCAGGCAGACGCTTGCCAATACCGGCGGCTTTGACTGGTGGTTCTGCCATAAGTCCATCTAAGGCTGTACGCCGGTATCCTTAAGCAGGATACAAAACACAGCAAAAAAAGAGGACCTTTTCAAGGCTCTTCTGCCCCAGGCCCAGGCCGGGCGACAGAACAGCTTTTGAAAAGGTCTTTTTTGTTGTGCAGCCCATGTGCCCTTAAGGCAATGGCGCGCATCAGGATCTGCCGGTGACATTGGCAGGCCTTTGCAGAAAAAAAGGGTGGCGCATGCCTGCCATCAGCATGAGCCACCCGTCACAGTAAAGGGTGCCTGCCTTCCGTAAAAAGCCGGAGGCTGGCCACAGAATTGGTTTAGAATTCGTAGAGGACCATAAGGTTGCCGGCTATGCCCTGCCTCTTGCCGGCAAAGCCCTGCACAGTAAGGTCAATGGTGAGAGGAATTCCGGCACTTTCGGAAGTCAGGGAAAGACCAAGCTCGCCTATTGCAGTTGAGCCCTTCAGGTCAGAGGTGTCCGTGTCATAGCCGTTGGCACGCACTTTGGCCTCGCCGTCAAACTCATGCTCATAGGCGGCACCGATATAGGGCTTCCAGATCTCGCTTCCCTCGTAGGACAGCCTGGCACCAAATCTCACCCTGTTTGAGGTGAAGTCATCGTACTCTATACGGCCGCCTGTAGAGGATGTGACCGCATCGTCATACACATGGGACCACATATAGGTTCCGGAGAGATCGAGCTTCAGATTGTCTGCTATATCCCAGAGATAGCCGACTGAGCCGTGCAGGCTCTGGTAGGCCATATCCATGTCATACTCAAGTGTGCGCCCTGTCTGCACATTCCTGAGACGGCCGTCCTTGCTCTCAAAGCTGTTGCGCAGGGTGCCGGCGCGGCCGCTGACCTCAACATAGACATTGCCGGAGCCGGTGGAAGGCAGATCCAGACGTGCCAGAAGGCCTGCGCCCATATAGGAGAGGTTGCCGTCACCGTTGATTTCAGGACCGCGCATATCGTGCTCGGCACCATAGGAGCCTGCACCGTACTCAAAGAAGGCGCCGGCAGTCAGCCTGCCGCATCCGGTGGCTGCCGCAAAGACAGGGCCTGCAATCAGCGAAACGGAGTGCAGGTCTATATGGGATTCAAGATTGTAGCGCTGGCTTGCCCCGGAAACGGCACCAAACACGGCAAGGCCGTAGGGCACTTCCTTTTTGTCAAAGGCGTGCATGGCAGCAGACATGCCAGGTCCTGTGGCCATATCGGCTCCTGCCAGCACCATGGCACCGCCTGCAGCATGGGCTTCGCTCAGAACAGCTGCCTGCTCCGTGGCAGAACCGCCGCTGCCTGACATGACCAGATCCAGGGACGTTTTCGTCTTCTCAGGCTTCAATACGCCAAGCTCTGACAGCTGGCTTGCATGCTGCACTTCAATCTCATTGACTGAATACTTGCCAAGCGTCAGCCCGTTGCTGTTTTTGACAAGCATAAACCTGTCGCCATTGGCCAGGGTCAAGCTGTCACTGACAGAATCTACAGTTACTGTCAGCACAGACTTGGACAAGTCCGTACCTGTTTCATTGGTCAGCGTTATAAAAGCCTTGCTCTTATATTCCTTTGAGAGAGACGGCACAGTGACATTGACCGTTTCAAAGTTGCGTATGTCCTTCACTGTTATGGCAGAAGATGTCTGTACATGCAGTTTGTTGCCGGACCTGAGATCGTTCTCCAGAGGATCATCCTCGCTGAAGCCGCCATACACTACGGCATAGGTCAGGTCAGGGCTGCCAAGCAGAGTGACGGTATTATTGACGGCATTGCCCGTCCAGCTTGCGCCGCCGGCAATATAGCCGCCATCCATATCCGCTCTGCCAGCACTGCCGCCGGAAAAGGTCACACTGTTGCCACTGGCATCTCCACTGCCGTTAACGACGCCGCCGGCAGTAATCCAGACTGCAGTGTCCTGAATGTGCAGCGTATTGCCTGATGAAGTTCCTTCCCAGATGGTGCCGCCAAATATCGATTCGCCTGTGCAGTTAGATACCGTAACAGTATTGTTATCGCTTTTTCCTGATGCTGGAACAAATCCACCATAGACAGTGCTGAATTCGCTATCGGTAACTGTCACTGTATTCGAGCTGCAGTTCCACGTACCGGTGGGATCCTCAGCCTCTCCCTCACCCTTCCAGCCGCCATACACTATCAGGGCAGTACTGTTTGTCACAGTCACAGTGTTGCCGGAAGTGCTGCCGCTGGCAGCATCGTAGTTGGAATAACCGCCGGCAACATAGCCAAGGGCTTTGTTGCCCTCAGCAGAAAGGCTGGCACCTGTTATGTCTCCGTTTCCCCTGTTTCCATACACGCAGGCATCATCAGCCAGCGTATAGCTTGTGCCGTCTTTTGCAACAGCTGTTGTCCCTGTTACTACAAGGGAGCCGTTGCCATTGACTTCGCTCTCAGCGGCCGTTGCCTGAGAGGGAAAAAGGAGGGCTGAGCAAAGAAGAACTGACAGCACCCCGCCATGTACAAGCTTTTGGGAAGATGAGGCAGACTCTGCCTTCAGCATATGCCGGGACATCAGATGTTTTGGGCGAACCGTATTCACGGGACTAACTCCTTGTTGTTGCGCGCCTTGGGCAAGGAAATTGCAAGGCAATACAGCGTGACCACAGGCACGCTGAACATGCCTGTGGAAAATCTAATAACAATCCGCCCAGAGATGTCTGATACGGCAAAAGAGCGGAACAAATTATATTATTATTTTATGGTGATTATATGAAATATAACCAGCTCCATGTCAATGCCGCAGCCGTCAGGGCCCCCATCCATAAAAAGACCATGGTATCATGAACAATACTGAATATGAAATACAATGTTCTTTTATATTCATTGCACTTTACACATTCTCAATGTGATATTTCCCATACAGTACAGCAGACAGCAATGCTGATATGCTTCAAAAATTGTATTTGAATTCAACAATGA
>JAUMVQ010000187.1 GCA_030530085.1 Desulfovibrionaceae bacterium
GTCTTTCCCTCTTTCCACAAGTCAAGGGCTTTAAGGCCGTCGCCTGTCTTGCCAGTGCCAAGCGTTGCATTAGCCAGGTTGTCAAGGGAGAGGCGGTAATTGAGGCGGGAAACGATCTGTTCCAGCATGTCAAGACCGTTTAGGGATTGCAGGGGAAAGAGTGCAAAGGGCTGCAGCACCTTGTAGTCAAAGCGGAAGCTGTTGAAGCCGACCACAAGCCCTGCTGTCTGCAAAAGATCAAAACATTGCGAAAGGGTATCCTGGGTAAAGCTTCTGAACTTGCTGCCGTCCCAGACCACGACCACGCTGACGCCCATTTTGTCGGCATGCCCCCAGCCGCCTACTTCCTGGGCAGAGCGCCTGGTCTCCACGTCGAAGAACATCACTGGTTCCCGATACGTTTGCGGATCCTTCTTTCTGGCCTGCCAGACAGTGGTAACATCTGGCTCTTTGCCGGCATCAGGAACGGCTGGGGCAGGATCAGGCTTTTTCCTGGCCTCGGGATGAGCCTCTGAAAGGCCCTCAGGACTAGTCTCACCGTTGTCAGCTCTCACCTGCCCTTCTGGTTGCGGCACCTGCATCGCCTGCTCCTCAGTCTCAAGAATGCGTTCTGCCTGGCCGTCCAGGGAAAGAGCTGTGCTGCCCTTTGCATCCAGTATCTGGTCTATAAGGAAGATGCAGCCCTGCTTGTCGAGGGGCCTGTTGCCAGCCCCGCACTTGGGAGACTGTATGCATGAAGGGCACCCCGTCTCGCAGGGGCATTTTTTCAGGACCTGGCGCACGTTCTGCAAAAGAGCCTCAAGCTGCTCAAAGGCACCGGCTGTCAGCCCAGCACCGCCAGGCAGCCCGTCGTAGACAAAGACAGCAGGCCCGCCCACCTGATGATGCATGGGGATGGAAATGCCGCCAAAGTCATTGCGGTCAGCCATTACCAGCATGGGCATAAGCGCTATGGAGATATGCTCCATGGCATGGATTGAGCCCATAAAGTGGTAAAACTGCTCCTCTGTGGCGATCCTTGCCTCATCCGGTATGCAGAACCACAGGCCTTCAGTCACAAAGGTCTGTGGCGGCAGTTCCAGCGGCAATATGTCCAGCAGCCTGCGGGTAGCATTCTCCCTGCGCTCATAGCCGGTAATGGTTTCAGTGACGCGCAGCTTGCCAAGGCACACCTTCATGCCGTGCACCATGCCCTCTGCCCTGATGCTGAGGATTTCCGTACTCTTGGTGGTGCGCACATTGGTGTGCCAGCCGACCTTTGCTTTGGCTGCATAGGCAGTGTGGCCGCCTATATCAAGCTTTGTAATGCTGTAGGCTGTGCCGCGGTGCAGGTAGACGGCCCCGGGATGCGTCTCCCTGAAGGCCTGGTGCGCATCCACGGATCCTATGACAGTGCCATTTTCATCCACTATCTGGAATGACGTTCCCTGGCCTCGCAGCTGCACCTGGCGCTGGGGATTTTTTCTGGCCGCCACAAAGCTTGCACCGTCTGCCCCGCGCAGCAAAAATCCCTGCTGCTCAAGATCCAGGACGCAGTCCCTGACCAGCGGGCGCTGTAACCATGGCTCGCTGATTTTAAGCGGGGACTCGGCTGCCGCACATTCCAGGTGCCTTGCCAGAATGACGGGATTGTCCGGATTGAGCATGGCCGACTCAGGGGGCCTGGCAAAAAACTGGTCCGGATTGCGCACAAAATACTGGTCAAGCGCATCCTCGCCGCCTATGAGCACCACCACGGATTCCTGTCCCTTGCGCCCCACGCGCCCGCCGCGCTGCATGGTGGACATAATGCTGCCGGGATACCCCACCAGGATGCAGACATCCAGGTTTCCTATGTCAATGCCGAGCTCAAGGGCACTGGTGCTCACCACGGCCAGAAGCTCGCCAGAGGCCATGCGGGCCTCAATCTGCCGCCGCTCCTCCGGAAGATAGCCTGCCCTGTATGCAGAAATGCGGTCAGACACCCTCTTGGACTGCTTTGAGGCCCAGAGGGCAATCAGCTCTGTCATGCGCCTGGAACGGCAGTAGACTATGGTCCTCAACCCCCTGCCCATGGACTGGCACAACAGCTTGATGGCCAGAGTGGACGGGCTTGTGTCAGGATTCATGAAGACCATGTGCCTGACGCCCTTGGGCGCACCGGACTTTGAGATGACAAAAGGCTCCTTTTCAAGGCCCAGCAGAAGCTGCCCGAGCTGGCCCGGGTTGCCAAGCGTGGCAGTACAGAGGACATGGGCAGGATGGGCATTATAGCGGGCAAGTATGCGATCAAGACGACGCAGAACGCCTGCCATGTGCGCCCCGAAGACGCCCCTGTAGATATGGGCCTCATCCAGTACCACAAAGGCCAGCGATGCCAGAAAGGTTGTCCAGCGCTCATGGTAGGGCAGTATCCCCAGATGCAGCATCTCAGGGTTGGTAATGAGCACAGCCGGAGGATTTTTGCGTATCTTTGCCCGCACATGCTGCGGCGTGTCGCCATCATACAGGGCAACGGGCGGCCTTGCGTGCTCTGGCCAGTGCCTGGTCAGGCTTTCCAGGACATTTTTCTGGTCCTGGGCCAGGGCCTTTAAGGGGAAAAGATAGATGGCCGTAGCCTCTGGGTCCTGCAGGCGGCGTTCCAGAAAAGGCAGGTTGTAGATAATGGTCTTGCCAGAGGCTGTGGGCGTTGTCACAACGACATCGTGCCCGGCCCTGATATGGTCCATGGCCTCGGCCTGGTGGGAGTAGAGGCTGTCAGCGCCAAGCACCTTCAGGATATCAGCAATGGCCCTGGGCAGGGGACGCCTTGTCTGGGCATAGCATGCCTGCTCTTCTGGCAGGACGGTATGCCCTGTCATCTGGCGGACATACTCATCCCCGTCCAGAAGAGCTTTCAGAAAATCGCGGCTGCATGCCATACGCTGTTATCCTGCCCTCACGTCATTATATACTGTCAGTACCAGAGGGCATTATTTTGCCACGGACTGGGAAATGAAGGTTTCCCAGCCCTCGGGCAGGGGAAGCTCATTGTCCAGGGAGCGGCACTTCTGGTATTTGACGCAGTTCTTAAGGCCTGCAGAGGCACAGAAGAGCCCTGCATTCTGGTACATGGAGCCAACATGCATGGCAGAAAACTTCTCATCAGAGGGTGCCGCATAGAGCAGGATGCAGGCAGAGCCGTCAAACCTGGCCCTGTGGTCGCCCATAAGCACGCGCTGCATGGCATGCTTTTCCGGCAGATACTGCCAGACACCGTCTTGCAGCACGGCGTAGAGGGCCAGCTTGCGCTTGTTCATGGCTGTCGGCACTCCAAACTTGCCGTCTTCAGAGGTCACGCCAAGGGCGCTGAAAAGAAGGCCGCCAAGCTCGGCCTGAGTCAGTGCGCCACTGCCTGGCATATGATCAGAGCGGCGCATCATAATGCACTGCATAAGCGGCTTTCCGCCCTTTTTCTCAACAGGAGGCAAGGCAACAATCTTGCCGTCGGCCTTCTGTTCGCCTGACACGCTGTTGCCAGAAGGTGCTTTTTCAGCGGCATGTGCAGAGACTGCGGACAAAGAGCCCAGTGCAACGGCAAAGGCTGCGCTGCTGCCAAGAAAGAGACGTCTGTTCATGGTTTTCCTCCATTGGAATCAATATGGGAAGAGTCTGCTGATGACAGTCCTTCTGCTTCATATTGTCCGGCAAAAAGCCGGCTTGCGTCAAGGCAAAAGCATATAGACATTAGCTCAGGGAACACTGTGCGAACAAAAGCTTGATTTATCAGGCATGAATGATGAGAATATCAGGCATGATATTTATCCCCTGCTTCCCATGACGCTTGAAGGTGATTTTTTCTGACGCTCCACATAGAGGGATCAGGCTGGGACAGACTCATTGATCAAAGGTCTGCTAAATACATTCATTACCTGCAAACAGTCTTTGACAATCTGATACTGGATATAATCCCAAATCTGATTCGCAAAAACTTCTTGTAAAAACAGACAACAAAGAATGATTCTTGGTTTCTTCGACTGATATTTTTTCTTTTTTATAGAAACTGGCATATAAAATGAATGATATAGAAATACTTATGTCTGTGGTGACTGCTATAGTCGCTGTAGCTGGTGTTGTCATGTGGAGCAGATATCAAAAACGCAAGGAAAAGGAAGCAGAAGAAAAA
>JAUMVQ010000188.1 GCA_030530085.1 Desulfovibrionaceae bacterium
TTATGGCAGTCTTTCATGAGAAATCTGATTTGGGCTGTACACTGGCTGTATCGCAGTCCAGGCTGGGTGAAAACTGCTTCATCCGAGTCAGGAACAGGATACATGACGTCAGATGCCTCAAGATATGCGCTTGCATAGGCAATGCCTTCGTCAACCCTGCTTTCCCAATATCTGCCTGATAAATCAAAAGCGTCAGTAATTCCTTTCTTTATGGAAATGTCTTCCATTGTGCTGAGCAGTTTGCAGAATGCGTCCCTATCCCTGCTTTTGCTCATGCAGTTTTTTATTACCTGTACAGCGAGCTGACTCATGTACAGGTCAAGAAACTTGGCAAGGTACGCAGTCAGCTTGTTTTTGTACCTGTATACAGTAAATATATCGCGGGATTCTCTCCTTGCAATATCCTGGCTGTGCAATATGTTTCCGATAATGGCGCTCATGACATATGCCTTTCCTGCCTCGCTGCTGCAGAAATCATTATCTGGTGTCAGTGTGCCGCCATGCTGTATGTAATCGTTCAGACTTCTGCCTAAAAGGCAGTTGTACTCTTTGTATGATATCCAGGTGGTAGGAATCATATGGATCTTACCATACAGCTCACACAACCTGGCTATATAGAAAGCTTGTGAATTTGTTCCGGAGAGAACGATACGGTGGCCTGCACTGTATATGTCAGAGAGTTCAGAGACCTTGATGCTGAAATTCTTGAGGAGGGGCGCCTCATCGACAAAGAAGTATGTGCAGCCGGCATGCTCTTCTATGGCATTCCTCAGATCTTCCATATCATCGTCAGCTGTGCATCTGATGAGGCAGATATTGTCATACTGGCCGATATCCATGATGAGCTGGGCCATTAAGACTTTCTTTCCGGTGTTTTTCAGGCCGTGCAGGGCAACAACCTTCATGTCCCTTGTATTGACTACCAGATCCTTGAATTTGTCGTAGCAGAAACGTCTTTTATAGCTTCTGATGCCGGGGATGCCGGCGATATGTGCTCTTAATGCCTCTGCTGTCAGGACTATCATAATCTGCCTCTCCTGAACGTCCTCGTGCCGGCGGCACGGGACCCTGCTTGTTGTGTATGTTCCGGCATGGCGGATATGTCCTGCCTTTTTTCAGTTTTTCTCGCCAATGCCACCCTATTCTGTGGAAGATTGCATTCTAGCTCAGGTATTAGTAAAACACAATTAAATTTCCTGCCCCCTGCCTTTTTTCAGGGAAGTGCCGGAAAAGCAGGATAGGCCGGACGGAGGCAATATGGCTGAGAGAAGCAGAAAATCAGGCGGACGGTTGAACGGACGCGGGCATGACCTTTCTTATGAAAGGGGCATGCATAGCCAGGATCGCAGAAAGCAGCCCGGCCAGGCTGCGCCTTCTGTGAGGCCCGCAGCTGCCCGGGAAGAAGCATCTGTCCGCATCAACAAGTATATTGCCTCTACTGGTTTTTGCTCGCGCAGGAGGGCCGACGAGCTTATTGCAGAGGGCCGTGTCACCATAGACGGACGTACTGCCACAGCAGGCGACAGGGTGGACAAGGAGACTGTCTGCATAGACGGACAGTCAGTTACGGCTGAGGAAAGGCTTGTTACGCTCATGCTAAACAAGCCAGTGCAGGTTGTCTCCACGGCAAGGGATCCGCAGGGACGCACGACGGTTCTTGAATACGTCCCCGAGCGCTACAGGTCTCTCAGGCTCTATCCTGTGGGCAGGCTTGATTACTTTTCAGAGGGACTGCTTTTGCTGACCAATGACGGTGCCCTGGCGCAAAGGCTCACGCATCCCTCACATAACCAGAAGAAAGTCTATCATGTGCTGGTGCGGGGCTCAGTCCCGCAAAACGTGCTTGCAGTGCTTCGCGGCGGCATGACATTGAAGGAGGGCGACAAAGTGGCCCCCTGCTCTGTCGAGGCCTGTCCTCTGAAAGGACAGACAGAACTGACCTTTGAACTGCATCAGGGGCTTAACAGGCAGATACGGCGCATGTGCCGGGATACAGGGCTCACTGTCCTGCGCCTGAAACGTGTGGCCGAGGGACCGTTGCAGCTGGGACATCTGGCGCCAGGGGAAGTGCGCGAGCTAAGCCCCAAGGAAGTTGCCGCACTCAGAAGATAGGGAGTTTCTGGCATCAGCCTGCCGACTCATGCACCCTTGGAGCCTATATAGTCGTCGATATCCTGGACTATGCAGCGGTCTCCCTGGGTGTGCAGTGTCATAAAGTGCCTTGTGACATACGCATAGACTTTATGCTGCTCAAAGAGCCTTGCCACCTTTGCTCCGGAAAGCCCCTTGAAATAGCGGTACCTTTCCATGCCGTAGATCAGAAATACAGGTTCCCTGTTCATCAGGCCTCCTCTGGATACTCGCAGGCTCCAGTCAGAAGCTCTTCCTGGTACATGGTGTACAGGGTCATGGGGCCATAGTGCCACAGCTTTGATTTTTCATCCGACAGTTCCTGGTACAGCCCTGACTGGTAAAACCTTGAAATGGCCGTGACATCGTCCACATTGCTGTTTTGGATGATTTTCTCAATACCGGCGGCACGATGACTGCCAGCAGGCGCTGAACTGGTCATCGTTCATTTCATCGTTCATACTGTCCTAATCCCTTCAAGATGCAGGTATTGCAGTGATTTCAGTCGCAAATACCAGCTGGCTGCACAGCTTTTTGATCTTGAGCCTTTTCATCGTCTCTTCCTTGTCCAGTATGCCGGTCGTGTACAGGGTAAGTGTTTTGTAGACGTCATCGTCGGCTACTGCGCCATAGATCAGGTCATACTGCATGCCGTGATAGGTTCCCTGGCGGTTAGCGGCTACAAAATCCAGCCATGCCTCATCCGCACCCTCAAAGCGAAGCAGGCGGCATTCCCTGAAGGCGATGGCCTCGTCTACGGACTACATATTTAGAGTGGCCGCACCTGTTTTGCGGCGGTCGGCAACCTTGTGGGCAAAGCTTGCGGCCTGTCCGGGACTGGCAGTGGTATAGAATCCGAAACCGAAGTCCAGGTAGCGGTTTTGCGCAACAAGCTTTGGCTTGCCTGCGGTCATGTTGCTTCCGTGATACAGTATCATGGCAAAGGCTTCCCTTCTGATGTATCAGGAGTGCCATCAGGCATTTTAAACCTGTACTTGCCTTTTCCATGACCTGAAAGAGGCTCTATAAGCTTTGCTTCTTTCATCTTGTTTATGAGATTACCGGCTGCAGTACTGGAAATATTCAATGTTTCCATTATATCATTACGGCCGAATACCACGGTGAAGTTCATATGAACGAACAGTTTTTTGATGCTGTCCCTGGTACTTTTGTTTGCCTTCAGGCTGTAGATGATATCTGCAACTGCAAGGCAGGCTGCAATTAACACCTTTTTTTCGTCATCAGACATGCCTGCCCGGGTGTTGATTGATCTGCCGTAAGCCATGCCTTCAGGGGTGGCAATTAGCACTTTTTCATCGCCGTCAGACATGTCGTCAGATGTGCTGGTTAAGTCTTTATCTCCGCTGTCAGAGCCACTCAAGGTGTTGCTTGATTTGTCGCAAGCTGTGTCCTTTGGGGTGTTAATTGACTTGCCATAAGCCATGCTTTCAGGGGTGCCAATTAACACTTTTTTATCGCCGTCAGGCGTGCCTTGGGGAGTGTTAATTGGCACATCTTCAACAGGTATGTTGTAATTCAGGTTATACAGCGTAGCAAAGAACGATGAATGGTTTGACCAGAACGTCGGCTCAACTTCGGGGCGGTAATTAACAGCACGCCGGCAGGCTTCCCTGATGGTTCTGAAACCGCTGCTGCTATGGCGTACAAGGTGCAGCCGTGTAAAAATGTCTGCAAGTACAGGGTTGCGCCGTCTGGATGCGATTTCCTCTGTGTCAAGATTTTGCGCGGAAGATCCGTCAGGCATTCCGCCTGGAGAATAGACTTCAATGCGGTCGTCAAAAATGTCGATATGCACCTCGCTGCCGAGTACCAAATAGTCACGATGTGTCAGTGCATTAACAATGACTTCACGCACTGCCTCTTCCGGATACTCTGGCATCTCAATGCGTCCGCAGCCTGTCTTCTTCCATCTCTTCTTGGTGTTGTTCCGTATGAACTCGACGCTGTTCAGGAACAAGGATACCAGGGATCCATCGTATTCCTTGCC
>JAUMVQ010000189.1 GCA_030530085.1 Desulfovibrionaceae bacterium
ATCTGTGTCATCTGTTTTTTTGCAAGAATACTGGTTGATTAATCAATACACACTAGACGAAAATGTATACTTGTGCTAAGAGTTTACCATATTTTTCTATGCTGTGTTCAGGTAAAAATTTTTGTCTGCTGTCACTTCCTTTTTTGTGTGTTTTTCACAAACGATGTGCTTTCCGGACAAGCTTCTTTGCAGGCACCTGCGTAAAAAAAGAACAGCTCTTTTGTCTTTTATCATTTAACGAGGATCTGACAGGTGGAAGTGCAAGAAGTTCAGCAAATCTGTGTCGCAGGCGGTGGCAGCTGGGGAACAGCCTTAGCCCACCATGCAGGCCTTCAGGGGCACAAGGTTACCCTGCTGTTGCGGGACAAGGACGTCTGTACTTCCATCAATACACGGCATGAAAACAGCCGCTACCTGCAAGGATGCAAACTGCATCCGGCCATTACGGCCACAACAGATCCTGAGGCCCCCGGCGCTCTCGGCAGTCCTGTCATCATTCTGGCGATACCCTGTCAGCAGCAGAGAAGCTATCTCTTGCAGCACAGGCACCTGCTGTCCCCAAATGTACGGATAGCCAACGCAGCCAAGGGCATAGAACTTGAGACAGGGCTGACCTGTTCGCAGTTCTTTGCAGAAATTGTCCCCGATCATACAGACGGCTATGCAGTTCTTACCGGACCGTCCTTTGCCCGTGAGGTCATGGATTCCCGGCCTACTGCCGTTGTCATAGCCTCGGCCTCCGCTTCGACAGCATCCTTCTTTCAGGGTATTTTGTCTTCCTCGTCCTTTCGTTGCTATACATCGGACGATGTGCTGGGTGCAGAACTGGGAGGGGCCGTAAAAAATGTTATTGCCATTGCCTGCGGCATCTGTGACGGGCTCGAAATCGGCACCAACGGAAGGGCAGCCCTTGTTACCAGGGGTCTTGCCGAAATGAGCCGCCTGGGACAGGCAATGGGCGCAAAAGGACACACTTTTCTGGGGTTGTCCGGGCTTGGAGACCTAGTCCTCACGGCAACAGGCAGTCTGTCCCGCAACAGGACACTGGGCCTGGCCCTGGGCCAGGGCAAATCCCTGCAAGAGGCAGGAGATGCCATCGGCATGGTGACCGAAGGTGTCAAAACGGCCTTTGCTGTAAGCAGGCTGGCTCAAAAGCTTGCCTGTCCGGTTCCTATTACCAATGCAGTCTGCGATATTCTGAACGGTACGCTAAGCGCTTCCGAAGCTGTGCACCAGCTCATGAATCGCAGTTTGATACAGGAATAAGTCTTCCATCAACGTCTTCATTGATGTTTCTTACCCGTAAGGGTTCTCCTTGCGGGCAATGAAGAATTTGGGCTTTTTCAGGGGGAATTATGACCATTTTCACCACGGTCATACTGTTTCTCAGCTTCTGTCTGCTTATAGGCGGAACAGTGCTGTGTTTTATCAGTCATGACAACTTCCGGCAGCTCATATGGCGAGGCGCATTGCACGACCTCGGTCTCGCCTGTATCGGGCTTGCCTGCCCCGGTGTGCTTGGCACTGCGGGTTTTGTGCTCTACTTCGGTTTTCAGGTTATCGTCAGGCTGCTTGCCCTGACCTGTCTCGACAAACTGCAGCCCAAAGACAAAGGACCCTTTGGCATGGACATGTGGACCCTGCGCGGCGCCGCACGCACGGCACCTGTCGTAGGAACCATCTTTGTCTTTGCCATGATAGCTACAGTAGGCGGCTCAATCTTCTTTGTGCCTGAGGGACGTTTCCTCATCGCCATGTCCGCTGTATCCCAGGTTCCGGCGCAGCCCGTATTCTTTATGTTCATGCTCCTGGCTGCTGCTACGGGCACAGTACAGGTATGGCTGATGTCCCGCGTGGCCTGCTGCATGCTTTTTGACGATCCGCAGCCCGGCATTGTCAGAAACGACTCGCTGTCTCCCTCAATCATTCTGTACGCTGTCATCGCATCCGTGGTCTGTATTCTCAAGACCCCCCTGCTCAATGCAGCAGTATGGATTTGCGGCGAGCCTGCCATCCATCACAGCTCACCTCACATTTCCTCCTGGATCTTCTATATTGCCGCATTCGCGGCGGCCATCCTCTACTGGCTCTATATGGAACGTGCTGCCATCGGCGTGGCGCTTGGTGCAGCGGTTATCTGTCTGCTGACAGTGCTGCTCTGGCCCTCAACGCCCATGTCCCAGCTCTTCCTGGTGCTTGTTTCCATCGGTGCTGTCATAGTCAGCGTCTACTCCGTAGGCTATATGGCGCATGACAAGAGAAGGGGCCAGTACTGGTTCTTCCTCCTGCTTACCTTCTCCGCCCTGTGCGGCATCGTTTCCTCTGACAGCGTGGCTGAAATTTACGGCTACGGCTTCTGGGAAATGATGACCTTCGCCACCTTCTTCCTGGTGGCCCATGAGTCCAATGCGACAGCACGCAGTGCTGCTACAAAATACTTCGTCATGTGCTGCGGCGGCGCACTGTTCATGCTGCCCGGCATCATCCTGCTGTCCTCCGACGGCAGCCAGATCCGCGCCATTTCCGCTGTAGCGCCTGTGGCCTGGTCCGGCATGCAGACCCTGACCTCTTCCTGGGGCCAGATCGCCCTCATTCTCTGTGTGGCCGGCTTCGGTACCAAGGCCGGTGTTTTCCCGCTGCACTGGTGGCTCCCTGATGCCCACCCCGCAGCGCCCAGCTCGGTGTCAGGCCCTCTGTCCGGTATCATTACCAAGATGGGCTTCTTCGGCATCGCAGCCATCATCGCCGGCCAGGGCGGCCCCTACATCAGCCAGATGCCCGGCTACTTCGGCCTGAACTGGTACAGCACCGGCATGGTGCTCGTCGGCACGGTAACCCTGTTCTATGGCGAAATCATGGCCCTGCGCCAGCAGGACTTGAAGCGCATGCTGGCCTACTCGACCATCGGTCAGATTGGTGAAATCACCATCACCCTGGGCCTCATGACCGCCCTCGCCACAACAGCCGCCTTCTTCCATATTCTCAATCACGCAGTGATGAAGGACCTGCTCTTCTTCGGCGCAGGTGCCCTCATTATCAGCGCCGGTTCTAGAAAGCTGTACGACCTCAGGGGTGCAGCCAGCCAGATGCCCGTGACCGTCACCTGCATGGTTGTCGGCATCATCTCCATCATGGGCCTTCCGCCCTTTGCAGCCTTCTACAGCAAATTCGCCATGGTTTCTGCCGCAGTAGCCAACGGCAACATCCTTGTTGCCGCTATCCTGCTCGCCGGCTCCTTCATCGGCGTTCTGTACTATGTCCGCATCCTCAATACGCTCGTCTTCCAGGAGCGTCCTGTTGATGCACCGAGGCTGCAGGATCCGCCGCGCACCATGCAGATTGCCATGATTGCCCTGGCGGCTCTCTCAATTATCTTCGGCTTCCTGCCCAACATCCCCTACGAACTGGCTGCCAAGGCTGCCGCCATGTGCTCTATTGAGGGCGAAATCCTGCCTGCTTCTGCACTGCTGGTTACCTGGCCTCCTTATGTCGTACTGCCCATCATCGGTGCAGTCATCCCTGCCTTCTTCAAGGACAACAGACGCCTGGCCGGCTGGTCCAGCGTGCTTATTCTGGCCCTGACCACCTTCCTGGTTATTGCCTGCGGCAGGGACCTCGACAACCTTTCCTTCGCATTCTGCCTTATCGTTCCTGCCCTCGGTGCCCTCAACATGGCCTATGCCGTCGGCTACATGGAACACAGCCATACGCAGTGGCGCTTCTACAGCGTCTTCACTGCCATGTGCGGCGGCCTCATCGGCATGTCCGCAAGCTCCAACCTCTTCAGCTTCTTTATGTTCTGGGAAATCATGAGCTCCTGGACCCTGTACATGGCCCTTGCTCATGAAGGCGACAAGATCTCCCTCAGGGAAGCAGGAAAGTACTTCCTCTTCAATATCGCCGGCGCCAGCTTCATCTTTATCGGCGTCTGCATCATTGGCGGCGGAGCCAGCATGACCGTCTTCGGCGTGCCTACTTCCTGGATTCCCACAGATCAGACACTCCTGCCTCTGGGCCTTGGCCTCCTTGCCATCGGCTTCGTCATGAAGGCAGCCCAGTTCCCCCTGCGCATTGACTGGCAGATGCACCCCGCCGTGGCTCCCACGCCTGTGTCGGGCTACATCTCCTCCATGCT
>JAUMVQ010000190.1 GCA_030530085.1 Desulfovibrionaceae bacterium
AAAGTGCCTATAGGCACGTATATTAATACTGCTATGCCGGATAATTTCTGCAATGAATTTGCAGAGTTCCAGTATAATATTCGCCGGGCCATAGGGAAGCCATTTGTTGCCTGACTGACCGTCAATGCTGTAAGGGGCGATGCTGTAAACGGCGTTGAATTCGCTGTCACTCCAGGAGGAAATCTTCAGTGAGCAGCAACCAATCGTGTTCACCGGCATGTAGAGGCAGGAGATATAGTCCTTGTTTTCTAACTGGCTTATTGCACCTCCGTAATATTCCCTTGTCCGGTTTAAAAGCACTTGCGACTGGTCTCTGAGATTGCTCGCCATAGGCGGCAGAGTGAAATACGTTTCACATTTTACAGGAGCAAAGATGCAAAGCCCTGGTTGTCCGTTTCGCATGGAAAGCCATGTCCGCACAAAATCTTCCACGTGATTGACGCCAAGCAGTTCACGTGCCAGGAGCATCTGCTTCTTCTGGCGGCTTTCCATGATAACTGCGGCGTCAACCGGAATAATGACAATACTCCAGTCTTTGATTTTCAACTCTTTCAAACGGTCTGGATCAGTGATCCAGCCTCCGGGAAAGTCATTTAACCGTATGATCGGGTTGAAACCATCGTCGCCGGGAGAAGAGAGTCGCAACTCAAAAGTTTCGTGGCTGGACGTGCTGGACAAAGAGCCCACCTTAAAAGATTTGCTTCCTATGCCCAAGCTAAGCTCGTTTTTCTTTCTGGACAGGATTTTCTTCGTGGTTTCCTCAGCATCAAGGATAAGGCACTCATTCTCGATTTTTGCCAGTTTATCAGTATAGGCCTTAAATTCCTCCATCATAGACGCGATAAGGGTAGTTTTGCCTATTCTGCTAGGCCCGAACAACCCTATTTCTATGGGATTCTTGTCAGCAAAAAACTGGAATACAAAATCCGGTATTTGATCCATCACCTTGTCCAGCATATCCATATTAAAGATCCTCCTTGTGATTTACAGCCAGCCTGTCCAGTGCCTTGAGCGCCTGATTCAGGGCAATCAGCCTCGCACGCATATCACTGCCGCCGGCAGTGATAATAATTTGATGATAGGACTTAAAGAACCTAATCCATTCGTCTTCCGCGTTGGGACCGCGAGCAATGAGGTCTTCGAAGCTTTCATAAGCGACATACAGGATATTGTAGAGAGCGCTGCGCGTTTCTTCTGCGAGGATGTTGCCGATTTCCTGTACCGTGCGTAAACCGGCGTCTTGCAACGTCTGGAATACGCTGTCCAGCTTTTCCTCCCTAGTCTGTCCGATCAGTTTCTCATCATCATCAATAATCTTTTTCAGACGACGGATAGGATCATAGGAACGCGGATAAAACTGGGTTTTGTGCTCAATCCGCAAAGAGAGCAGGCTGTCAACAGCCTGTTGCATATCCGGCAGGCTGAGTTCAGAGTTCTCCATGTAGTGCATAAGCTGACGCAGGTTTTCCTCCGGAGTACCGGCCTGCAGAAGGCCATTCATTACCTCGGGGGCATTAAGAGCGTTTACCGCGTCATTTTGTATTTGCTGGACATATCCGTGATAGACAGTATCAAGCGAATGAGAGAATTCATTGGCTATTTTCACGCGCAGTGTATGAACGTTGTCTATAAGTACATCCTTCGCTGACAGACTTAAAGACACTTCATCAATGTTGTCCTTTTCCCATTGCTCCCGGGAACCGCAACCAAGTCCAGTTTGTAAAAACTCATCTATGGACTTTTTGATGCCATCAAGCTGATCGATAATTTCTGGCACGTCTTCATCAGCTGTCGCATTTGTTTCAAGCTTCATCAGAGTGTTTTGACTTAGTCTGGCAAAAGCTTTCCGGGCACGTTGTGCAACATGTCTTATCAATTCTTCATTGTCTTCAACTTCACTAAATCTGCGCAACAGCTTTTTGGCTTCTTTAGCGAAAGCTGTAATTTCCGAATCCAAAGACGCCTGGTGATTCTCAACTTCCTGGCAGACGGCGCTGTCTGTAGCTTCCAGGCGTCCGGCCAGCTGCTGCAAAACAATGTTCAGTACATCGTTTGACAATCCGTCTGAATCGGAACTCCTGGTGCAGATAACGGTGTACTCAGGTCCGATGCGCTTTTTCGTCTCATTGTACATTAAATCAACGTTGCTGTCCTGGCATCCGCCTCCATTGACAACAAGCTGTATAAAATCTTCAGGGCGTCCGGCCTGAGGGCTGCTGCGCTTTAGCGTTTCCAGGGTCTGCTGCGCCTGCTCATCCCAGTCCATGCGTGTCCCATCCGGCCTTCTGATGAACAGGCATGCATCCACATTGTTGGCAAAGCCTTCTGTGTGACGGTCGTTAAGGGCCGGATCCAGTTCTCCCAGGCCAGGAAGGTCGATAAGCATGAGATCCCTGGCCTCAGCCTTCGGGAACTCACAGCGGATTTCCACATAATTTACAGCCAGGTAAACGTAGCTCTTCTTTTGGTTGCCGTTCTCATCCAGGACTGTATACGCCACATACGGGCGCAGGTCTTTCAGCTCAATGGTTTGCTGCCTTCCGGTCAGCAAGCCACTCCAGGAGGTGATGCTTTGCTGCCAGGCTTTCAGGTCCTGAACGTACTTGCGCTGCCTTTCATCGCTGGCGTTGCTTTCGGACAACTCAGCTGCCCCAAATTCTTCCAGAGACAGAGGGCTGGGCAGGCCGAGGGCCTTAAACAAGGGACTCACGCGTTTTTCAAGGAATCCTGCCTCATCATGGAATCTGACAATGGCATTGTTATCACTGGAATTGCGCAGCACACTACGCACAGCCGTCACGGGCATACCTTCGGCAGAAGGCACTTCATTGTCAGTAAGTCCTGAAAGCTTTTGCAACAGAAAACTTTTGCCGGTGCCCTTGCTGCCGCCAAAACCGATATTTATTGTCTGCCTGCTAAAACGCTTTACCGCATCCTCAGCCTCTTTGCGCAACTGAGCCGTCGTTTTTTCAAGGCCATGCAGATTTTCCATCAGACCGCGGCCACATTCGTTCAGCTGTTTGTCATCGGAAAATTTTTGCAGCAGGTGATCTACTCCGGCAACGGCTTGCGCCAGGTTGCGAGTCGTGCCTTCACACTGTTCCTTAATTGTTTTAAGCCTTGGCAGGTGCGCCTGGCGGTTTTGCAGAATACGTGAAACCTGTTCCTGTATTGAGGGCATGGTGGCACTCCTTATATTTGGAAGTACTTGTTATATTTCCTGAAAGTCACCTTGCCTGACAAAAGCCTGGCCTCGTGGGTATGGCCTGCCCTGGCAAGCGTGAAGTTGTGAAACAGCCGGCTCGCTCCCGTTTTCCCGCAACCGACCAGATGGCAGGCAGACATACCCTCTGGGTACGGTGCTGTCTTGTCCCAGGACGATCAGGGCGGGATAGAGAAAGCTCTTTTCATGAAAACAGAAAAAGTTTTTTATTTCCCTGTCATAAAGAAAAAAGCGCTGCCAGGCTGAAATTTAAAAAATTCGATTATATTATACTGAAAAAAAAAAAACGGCAAGTATTTTTACAATGCCGGATCCAATTTTTCTTTCCCTGCCACAGAGGTCCTTGTCTTCAGTTATGGCAAGCCCGTCAAATATCGCCGTTTCTCCCCTGAGCGTGCTGAACTGGCGCCTAAAGTCCATGCCCCGCATGGCTGTCCGAAAACTCAATTTTCGACCTTTTTCCGCCTGACTGTAGAAAAAATTTCGCCTTATTTTGCTCTACAACCGCTTTTTATAAGCAAGCACGTAGGGGCTGCAACTCGATTTTCTTTCTACGACTTTTCGAACAGTTTCCCCCGTCCGCACCCATCTCGTGGAGCTGAAAATACGGTGGCACATGGCATGTCATGGAGCGCCATCTGACTGCCTGCATCGGTGCAACCTCAGACGGTGATGCCATGACGCAGAAGGGCATCAGCCAACCATAAACACGCAGTGCTTTTTGTAAAAAGCCATGCCCCAGACTGTAACCGTCCATAAAGTCCTGTTCTTTTTCACACGGCCGCGTCCAGTATTGTCTTTGAGCTGGTGGAAGGCTTTCTCAGCAAGGACGGGCAGTTCCTCTTCAGAACCGGCACGCAGGACATTAATTGCGGCAATGCGCCGGTCTTCCC
>JAUMVQ010000191.1 GCA_030530085.1 Desulfovibrionaceae bacterium
CAGTACGCCTTGGGCATGGCCGTAGATTTGACTTGCAGGTCATCGACATATTGCAGGATATCCCACGGGCAGTAGATTTCCGTATCGTCACCAAAAAGGTATCCGTCGTACCACGCCTTAATTTCTTCCTTCTTCTCTGAGAATCCGGTAGCAGCCAGCAGGTCATCGACTTCTTCAGAAGTGAAGCCAAATTTGTCGGCATAGAACTCATCGGAAATGCCGAAGCACTTGAAGTTGTTAAGTCCAGTAAAGAAGCTTTCACCAGAAATTCTGAGGCACCCTGTTAGTATGCCGAACTCAAGAAAAGTGTTTGTCTTTAAGCCTTCATCAAGCATGTCGCGAAGGAACATGGACATTTTATCATAGTATCCATAATTATATGCTTTTGCTAAAGGAACATCATATTCGTCAATGAGCAGGATGGCCGGCTTGCCGTAATGAGCGTACAGAGCCATGCAAAGGGTTTTCAGAGAGTCGGAAAGCATCGAGTCTTCAGCGCTCTCCGCTTTGAGGAGGGAAAGTCTTTCCCGTATTCTTTTATCAACGGATATGCTGTCTGACAAGAATGAATACTCTATACAGATATTGCTTATGCGTGAGCGTATTTTTTTCAGAGCGTCTTCAAAAGTTTGTCCTTCAATTCCTTTGAAAGTGAGAAACACCACAGGACACTGGTTCATCCACTTGTCGCAGATTTCCTTATTTTTCGATATGGCAAGCCCTTCAAACAGCGCCCTGCTGTCCTGTCTGATATCAAAAAAGTCATGCAGCATTGACATCATCAGCGTCTTGCCGAAGCGGCGCGGACGGGCAATAAGAGAAACCTTGATGAAGGAAGAGTAAAAAAAATCCTCTAAAAAGGAAGTCTTATCAACATAGCAGAGATCTTTTTCCCTGATTTCCCTGAATGACTCACTGCCAATCTGTAGCCTAGCCATATTCTTTCCTCCTTTCGTGCATCTTTGTATCGTACTGTTTTGTGAGATGACAGTTGCAGAAAAGCATCCGCAACATTGTGTACCTCTCTTCTATAAGCTATTGCCGGATTGCTGGCAATTCCTTTGCAAGTGCATACGAACTTTTGTGCGGGGGCTTTAAGATTCCAGGAACCAGGCACGAGCATTCAGGCGGCAGGATGTCTCTTTCACCTGGAACAGCCACCCATTAAGGACAGTGCTTAACCGGCTTCAAAAAAGCTGCGCAGATAAAATTGCTTTTTCAGGGCATAGGGGCTACTTACTCCATATATTGTATCCCCCACGTTCTGACCATATGCCGGCCTTGTCCGGCGCAGGAGAATTGCGACATCATGGCTTCCAGACGCTTTCTGCCAAACATCCTCGTTGTTCTGGTGATCGCCATCATCAGTGCCCTTGCGTATACCTTTTTAAAGGACATGGACGGCCCTGCCGTATCCATCTCGCCCGATACAGGCTATATCTCGCCTGCAACCGTATTGCAGGTTACCTGTGAAGACCCCTCCGGCATACGCGAGCTGCATGTAGGCATCCGCAAGAACAACAGCTTTACGCCCTTCTTTGACAAACGCTATGAGACAATGGAAGCCACACGCACAGAAGCAATTCCCATGCGCAACGTGCCCCTTGCCACAGGAGCCTTTGAGCTTGAAATCAGGGCTACAGACGGCAGCATGGCCGGCCTTGGCTTTGGCAATACCACCACAAAGCTTATTCCCATGCGCATGGACGCAACGCCTCCCCGCATAACCATCAAGACACAGCCTGGCTCCATATACCGCGGAGGATCCGGCTCCCTTGTCTATACAATCGACAAGGACGTTGCCGAGAGCGGCATCCTCATTGGCAATTATTTCATCCCCTCTGTCAGGCAGGCAGACGGAAGCTACGTTGTCATCTACCCCTTCCCCTTTACCCTGTCAGTTGCTGATTTTAAGAACGCCCTCTATCTCACGGCCAAGGACATGGCTGGCAATGTGGCCCGCACGCATTTTACTGTCATGGCCTATGAGAAGAAGTTCCGCAACGACAAAATCACAGTCACAGACCAGTTCCTGCAGACAGTGCAGAACAAGCTGGGGCACCTGGCTCCCAATGAAACAGATCCGCTCAGATGCTATCTGACCATCAACAGCCAGGTCCGTGCCTCCAACATGGAATTCATGCGCTCCCTTCTGAGCCAGACTGCCCAGGGCATGCTCTGGGACGGACGCTTTGTGCCCATGCCGCGCTCCTCGGCCAGGGCCGGCTATGCAGACAAGAGAAGCCTGATATACAACAACCAGAAAGTCGGCGAGGTCTATCACCTGGGGCTGGATCTGGCTTCTGTGCGCAACGACAACATCCCGGCTGCCAACAACGGCACGGTCATCTTTACTGGCGAGCTCGGCATATACGGCAACGTGGTTGTCATTGACCACGGCCTTGGCGTCATGACCATTTATTCGCACATGAGCGAAATCAGCGTCAACAAGGGGCAGGCCGTGACCAAGGGCACGTACCTTGGCAAGACCGGCACGACTGGCATGGCCTTCGGGGATCACCTGCACTTCGGCGTCCTGGTGGGCGGCCTTGAGGTCAATCCCATAGAATGGCTTGACCCCAAGTGGGTTGAGAGGCTGACCAACCGCATTACTGGCAAAAACTAAAGCCAGGCCATATCCATACAGCAGAATAAAGGGCGGACGGACTTGTTCCTCCGCCCTTTTTGCATGCCTGTTTCCCGGAACCGGGCTGCGGCAATGCACCCGGCGTGCTTTGGCTGTGCCCGGTGTACTGGGATTGCCAGCATTAAGCCAGTAGCTTATAAATAACTATATGGTTTCCAGCCGCCTCTTCCGTATCAATGAAGCACAATCTCTGTGTTTAACAAGAACAAAATCAGCACAAATGATGCAGTTACAGAGCAGATGCTTATCTGCATCTGCTCATCTGCAAAAGAAAACGATATCAGCAGGCAGAAAAGAGAAAAAGACATGGTTGACTTGCAGATTGGCGGAATATCTTTCCGTGAAATTCGTGAAACCTCATGCTACTACGCAGACAAGACGGCCTTTCTGGAAGAATTTTTCCAGTCTGTTCCTCCCAAGGTTTCCATCATCACCAGGCCACGAAGGTTCGGCAAGACGCTGATGATGAACACGCTCAACGACTTCTTTGATATAACCCAGGACAGCAAGGCCATATTTGAAGGACTTGCCATATCGAAGAACAAGGCTCTCTGCGACAAATGGATGAACCAGTATCCTGTTGTGCTGTTTTCTCTAAAGGGAATGGAGGGAAGAACCTTTCAGGATGCTTTGAATGCGTATATAACTTTCATAGCAGATCTATGCATGAACCTTGCCTATCTGCAGGAAAGCCCCAAACTCAGGCCAGGCCTTAAAAATCTTCTGTCTGTGCTTGAAAATCGCACAAATGATCGGGGCTTGCTGGAAAGTTCCCTTTATACTGTTTGCAGTGCGCTTCATGCACATTGGAACAAACCGGTCATAGTGCTCATTGACGAATATGATGCCCCTTTAGCCAGGGCTCAGGAAAACGGATACTACCCTGAAATGGAAGAATTGTACCGGACCATGCTGAAAAAGACCATACAGGACAATGACTCCCTTCAGTTTGCCGTACTCACCGGCTGTCTCAGGGTATCAAAGGAGCGAGTCTTCACCGGCATTGACGACATCAGGTTCCTTGATGTTTCAGAACCATGCGGAGCCGGCAAAATTGGCTTCACCCAGAAGGAAGTCGATGAACTGCTGGCTGCTGCCGGATTCTCCGAGAAAAAGGACGTAATAAAGGAGTGGTATGACGGATACAGGTTTGGTGACGACAACAAAGTCTACTGTCCCTGGGATATACTGCAATATGTCTACTCCCTGCGGTCTGCCCCGGACAAGGTGCCGGAATCGTACTGGGCAGACACCAGCGGCAATGATGCAGTTCGCATCCTTGCCGGGCGTACTGACTGTAATGCCGCAGAGAAAATTGAGAAACTGCTGGATGGCGGATATGTGGCAAGCAGCATCAGCCAGGCTCTGACCCACGACACACTGTATGCGTCAGAGGACAATCTCTGGACACTCCTTTATCAGGCAGGCTACCTCACCAAAGCCGATCCAAGGAAG